>CAJXVR010000189.1 GCA_913061285.1 uncultured Verrucomicrobiota bacterium
ACGAGATGTAGAGAGGTCTCGTGGGCTCGGAGATGTGTATAAGAGACAGAAGGAACCTTTAGCGACGAATTCCAACGGGTCACGTTCGATCCCCGCAGTCCACGTGGCGGCATTCTCACCCAGGCAAGCACACTGGCCCTAACCGCCAATCCCACTCGCACGTCACCCGTCATTCGGGGCAAATGGGTGCTGGAACAAATCCTTGGCACGCCACCACCACCTCCGCCACCGAACGTCGAAGAGCTTGAAGAATCCAAAGAAGCCATCGCGTCCGCATCGCTACGCGAACGCTTGGAGACGCACCGCGCCAAAGCGGAATGTGCCACCTGTCACTCCAAAATGGATCCCATTGGGTTTGCCTTTGAAAACTTCGATGCCATTGGAGCCTGGCGTGATCTGGACGGAAATTCCCCCATCGATCCCTCCGGAGAACTCCCCGATGGACGGAGCTTTAGTGGGGCTAAGGATCTCATTAACATTCTCAAAACCGAAGAAACCTTTGTGCGCACCATCACCGAGAAAATGTTGACGTTTGCGCTCGGAAGAGGCTTAGAATACTATGATAAGTGCGCGACGGATGAAATAACGGCGATTTTGATCGAATCTGATCATCAATTTTCAGCCCTCGTGAAAGCAATCGTATTGAGCGAGCCGTTCCAGAAAGTGAGTTTACAAAACGAATCATTATGAACCCGACCCGTTCACTCTCTCGTCGAACCTTCCTTCACGGCCTCGGCACCTCGATGGCCTTGCCCCTGCTTGATGCCATGGCCCCTGTTCGTGGCCTTGCCGCCTCGGGCGCGAGCGATCCAGTTCGCATGGCCTTCATGTTTGTTCCCAACGGAATGCACATGCCAGATTGGACACCCACGCGAGAAGGCTCTCATTTCGAACTCCCCAAGATTCTCAAAACGATGGAACCCATCAAGCGAGACATCACGGTCCTTTCCGGACTCACGAACGACAAGGGCCGAGGCAACGGAGACGGCCCAGGGGATCATGCCCGCTCCGCAGGTGTGTTCTTGACTGGCGTTCAACCATTGAAGAGCGAAGGGGCTGAAATCCGCGCCGGCATTTCAGCTGACCAAGTTGCAGCACAAGCCATCGGTCAGCAAACGAAATTCGCTTCCCTCGAGCTCGGCACGGAAAAAGGACGTCAGTCCGGCAAGTGTGATTCCGGCTACGCCTGCTCCTATTCCAACAACATTTCGTGGCGTGACAGCACCACGCCAATGACGAAAGAAACGAATCCTCGATTAGTCTTCGAGCGTCTCTTTGGCAGTGACAACGAAGCCGAAAAGAGCGAAAGCTCCGCCCGGCGCAAACGCTTTCAAAACAGCATCCTAGATTTCGTCCTCGAGGATGCCAAACGACTGAGCAGCAAGGTCGGCAGCAAAGACCGCGGAAAGCTCGATGAGTACATGAACGCTGTTCGCGAAATCGAATTGCGCCTCGAACGAGCCGAGAAAGACGCAAACGAACGTCCCGAATACCTCGCCGACTATGACAGACCAGAGGGGATTCCCTCATCTTACGAAGATCATATCCGCCTGATGGGTGACATGATGGTTCTCGCGTTTCAAACCGATATGACGCGAGTCGCGACCTTCATGCTCGCCAATGAGGGAAGTAATAAGAGTTACCGGTTTATTGGTGTGAACGAAGGGCATCACTCCCTCTCACACCACGGTAGTGATCCAAAGAAGCTGCGAAAAATTAGTAACATTAACGAGTTTCACGCCAAGCAGGTTTCCTACATCCTGCAGCGCCTCAAATCGATCCCGGAAGGGAACGGAAGTCTGCTAGACAATTGCATGATTGTTTACGGAGCTGGTATTAGCGATGGCAATCGGCACAACAACGAAAATCTGCCCGTCATCATGGCAGGCAAGGCTGGCGGCGCAATCAAACCCGGGCGCCACATTCGCTACAGTTCTGAAACGCCGATGTCGAATCTCTACCTTTCCATGCTCGATCAAATGGGAGTGAAAGAGAATCGGTTCGGCGACAGCACCGGACGTCTTACCGGCTTATTTAGCTAAGCACTCACGGCCACTAGACTGACCGCCGACACGGACCAAACACTTTGGTTCCGCTTCCGGCGTGTCTCGGGTGACTAAACCGGCCCAATCGAATCAACATGATGCAGACCCGAATCTATGGGAGCTTTTTGCTCCTTAGCTCCTTCATTCTTTCTCAGCTGGCATTTGCCCAAAGCACCCCAGAGACCCTCATTGAACAGCTCGAGCAGGGCGATAAACAAGAGCGTCGCGACGCAGCCCTTGCTTTGAGCGAGCTAGGGGCGAAAGCCGGTCCGGCCGTACCAGCGCTGATCCAGGCCCTCGACGATTCGGATACTCAGGTATGGTTCCATTCTGTCACCGCACTCGCCCAGATCGGCCCAGCTGCATTACCGGCAATCCCTACTTTGATTGACGACCTTCGTGGCGGCGGGCGCCGGAGTGTCAACGCGAAATGGTATCGTTCTGCCTACGCTCTCGGCAATATGGGCCCGACCGCCATTCCCGAGTTACAAGAGGCACTCAAGCATTCCGATTCCGGCATTCGCTCAGGCGTAGCCAAGGCATTCGGATGGCTTGGAGAAGAAGCAAGTATCGCAATCCCTACGCTCATCGAGGCCCTAGCGGATGAGAACGCTGTGGTCCGCGAGGAAGTGGCAGCGTCACTCGGCAAAGTGGGACCCTCAGCATTGCCCGCGCTTGCCAGCACCCTCGCCTCAGAGAACCATAACGCACGGTTGGGATGCTTACGTGCCATCAAGTTGATGGGCCCGACGGCAAGCTCACTCACCGAAACACTGGTGTCACTCACGACACGAAGTGAAACTCCTGACCTCCAAGCGGCAGCACTCAATACCCTTAACACCCTTAAGACGGATCTGGAACAACTCTCCCAAATCGCCTGGAAGATGGCCGACCACACGGACGATCAGGTTCGTCATGAAGTCGCAAATATCCTCTTGGATTTGCCAGCCGCACAAACAGTCCCAGCCCTCATCAAACGCCTCGGCTTCACCGATCTTGCCACTAGGCTCTGGGCCGCGGATCTTCTCGGCCGAATGGGCCCTGCGGGCGCTCCCGCGGTTTCGGAGTTGATCACTCAAATCAATCAAAGTAAGCACCCATCACAAGCCAAACAGTTTTCAAAGGCCCTCGCTTCAATCGGGCCCCTAGCGATTGACCCCATTTTCGCTTATCTCAGCTCCGTCGACGATCAAGCGATTGATCCCGATTATTGGGCAGTCAGCAGCCTCGGCAGCTATGGCATTCCCGGGCTAGCCAAACTCAGCAATGGCATTCGGCACGACAACATCGCGGTCCGACTCACGTCCCTATACGCCATCCGCAAGATGGGTGCTAATGGCCGCAATGCCGCTCGGCCCATCGAACGAACCTTGCATGATTCTCACCCCAGAATTCGAGCGGCTAGCCTGCTAAGTCTGATGTCCATCGCCCAGGATCCAAATAAATACACGAAGGACGTCCAGCGCTTGCTCAACGATGAAAACTCCGAGGCAAGGTGGGCTGCGGCACAAGCAACATCCAATCTCTCAAACATTAACCAAGCAATGATCGACCGAATCGGCACGCTCCTGGTTGATCAAGAGTCACGCATTCGCCTGGCAGCGACCCAAGCGTTAGCCAAGATCGGAGATAAGGCAGACTCCCAGGCAGAACGTCTGGCAGCGCTCTTCGTCGACCCAAACAAAGCGGTAAGAATCGCAGCGGTCAAGGCGGTAGGCGAGATCGGAAGCGCTTCTCCGTTAGCAACCTCACAGATCGCTTTTCTGGCTGACCAGACCCAGGGCGAAATGAAATTAGTGGCCATGCAAAGCCTGGGAAAAATCGGAACCCCAAATGAGGAATCGGCGAAAGTGGTCCGCTCAGCAATCAACGACGAAGACGGACTGATTCGTGAAGCAGCCCTAACGGCCTTTAATCGAGTCATTGAAGAAACGAATGAACGCTTCACCGTCAACATGGCGGCCTTGGAAGACGAAATCGTTCCAGTTCGTCTCGTCGCAGCAAGGAACCTGGGGGAACTTCGTGAAGCAGCCATTTCCGCCACGCCAGCCCTAATGGAACTACTCTCGGACCGCGGCAACTATGCCACCTACCTGACTGCGCTGAAAAAAATCCCCACGGACACGGGGCTCTTCCGGGTTTACCAAGAGGGGCTTGAACACAGAAGCTCGGGCGTTCGAGCCTACGCCTGTGAAGCCTTAGGCAAATTGGGAGAGGTAGCGATGCCAGCCGTTCAAGAGCTTGAACGACTGGCTAGAAAAGATCGATCTAACACCGTGAAGTCCCGAGCTCGAAATGCGCTGGAACGTATCACAGGTGAAGATTGGGAAGAATAAGGTCCCTATTTAACCTCTGGAACGGCGACACTCGCAGCACTCGCCAGTGCTTCATCAAGTTTCGCCAAATAGGTGCTTGAATCTTTCTTGAAGTCATCGATACAGCCCTCACAACAAAACTGCACTAAGCGGCCTTCGTGGACAAACTCGACGGGATCTCCCATTGAACCGAGTTTTTCGCCACCGACCAGACAGGTATCCAACGGATAGGAAGCCTTCTGAGCCGCAACATCGACTCCGTCGACAAGCCCAGCAACGGCATCGCCATCCACATCTCCACCTTCTTTGTGATCACTCTCATCACCATCGTGTTCATGTGCGTGCTCGTGATCGTGATCATGCCCACTGTGAGCATGTTCTTCCACCTGACCACATCCGGTCAACCAGGTGATCATCAAACCGCTCACCGCAATGAGTCCCAGGGATTTAAGAATTCTTTCAATCATAATGTTCCTTCTTGAGTTTCGTTCGGCCATACAATCGCGCATAGGAGTCCAAATCAAGGCGAAATATTCCCCTCGCCTGAAGAGAACCAGTCACAAAGCCTTCGGAAACCAGTTGCTAATTATGAGTGAATTTGGCACTAAGAGCTTTCGAGCTATGGGAAATCTTCTATCAAAAGCCTTCGGTTTAGGATTATTGAGCATTGTTGCCGCTCTCACAGCCTCGGCCGCGGAACCAAGTCAAGAGTGGTTCAAATGGCACTTCGCTGGCACACGAGCCGTTAAAGCAACTCCTGCTGCCGTGACCGTCAAAGAGATTTGGCGTCTACCAGAATCAAAGCGATTGGCCAACGCCTTCATCGACGGCCTTGCTCAAGCGGCCGAACGAGAAGCCTTCGGAGCCAAAGCAACCGCCCCTACCGTCCGTCGCCGTATCGCGAAAGAGTTTGTCGAAGAAATCCTCTCCTTCGAGAGTTTCGGATCCATTGGCGGCGTCCCTGGCACCCATCCAAATCTTTCCCTTGGCGTTCGGCTTCCGGTCTCTCGACTCGATGACTGGGATCGCAACATACGTCGTTATCTGGGAACCTTGGGATGGAAACCACCGATCCAAGATCCGAACCGCGATACCCTCGACTGGACGGCTACCCATCAGAACGATGCCCTTCTAGCTCGCTTTACGAAACAAGGGGATTGGGTGCTCTTTTCTATCGGTCCCGATGCCTATTCTCAGCTTCCCGAATGGAACCAGTCCATCAGCGAAGGCACGACACCCCAACTTCCAGAGAAAGCGGCGCTCGAAGTGAGTGGAGAGCTCAGCCCCTTAGCCCAGTGGCTAGCAAACCTTTCCCTGCCCGACCTCCCAAGCTTCAGCACCGTATTCAAACCCGAGGAAACGGGAGTTCGCACCGAAGCCTCCATTGATATCAAACAAGCACTTTCCCACCCCCTCCCAGAATGGGATGTCCCGAAGGAACACATTTTCGATCCCATCGTTAGCTTCAGTGGCGCGCGGGGACTAAGCGCATTCATTAGCAGTCTTCCTGTAAGCAAGAAACTTGTCGCTGAAGGGTTGCCGGATCAATTCTTCTCATGGGCCCGCCCTGCGATCGTCAGCGAAAACGCCATCCCTCTTTTCCCCCTCTATCTAAGTTGGCCCATTCCTAAAGAAGAGATCAGCATTGCGCAATTGACGAAGCGTCTTCCACTGCTCGTTGGGCCTGGAATCATGGAAAGCGGAAGCGCCCGCCTGATTTCCTCACCCGCACGGAATGAGTCCATTATTCAAGTTATGCCAAGCTTCATTCAGCCTTTCGTCAAGGGCGTTACCAATGCCACCCACGGAGCCCGAATCGCAGGACTCTTTCCTCATTCAACCTTGAAAAAAACGGCACCAACCGCCTTGTTCGATCAGCTCAATAGCAAGGAAGGCATTGTTTACTATCAATGGGAGATCACTCAGCAACGGATCGAAACGTATAAGAATCTTTTCCGCTTCATGTCCTTCCTTTTTCAAAAATCACAGAGCAAACCAAATGGCCCTAGCGTCCGATGGCTTTCAGCGATCGAATCTAAAATGGGCAACGCCGTCACCATTGTCACTGCCAATGAGCCCAAGCAGCTCAAGCTCATCCGAAAATCTCATTTCGGCCTAACAGCCTTGGAATTGGCGCTACTGGCTGAGTGGACAGCTTCTGAATCGTTTCCGTGGGTGAACAAAGAACTCTTAGAGCCCTGGGTAATGCGCTCATTCCTTGCAACCCCCACCGCACCCGCGATTCCAAAAAGAAATGTTCAGACTCGGCGTTAACATCGATCACGTCGCAACGGTCCGACAGGCCCGGTACCGCGATGCCGCTCTCGGCGAACCCGATCCCGTACAGGCGGCACTGACCTGCGAAAAGGCAGGATGCTATGGCATCACAGCCCACCTTCGAGAGGATCGCCGGCATATTCAGGATCAAGACATCTGGAAGCTGAAAGAGGCGCTGAGCATCCCCCTCAATTTCGAGATGGCCAACACCACAGAAATGGTCGACATCGCCTCCAAACTACTCCCAGCAGCCGTTTGCCTAGTTCCGGAGAAACGAGAGGAACTCACCACGGAAGGTGGCCTGGACGTCGCGGGCAATCTCGCGAGTATTAGTGAAACGACTCACCGCCTTCAAGATCTTGGCATCGAGGTCAGTCTATTCATTGATCCCGATCCTCGGCAAATTGATGCATCTGCCAAGGCGACCGCTCAGGCCATTGAACTTCACACCGGTGCCTATGCCGAGGCCTTTCCGGGTCCTGACAAGGGAGACAGCGAGATTCAACGGCTCACAAAGGTCGCGACTCAGGGGCATGAATTAGGATTGAAAGTGAACGCCGGACACGGCCTCAACTACGAAAACACCTATCGAACCCACGAGGTACCTCATCTCTCTGAACTCAATATTGGTCACAGTATCGTCAGTCGCTCGATCGCCGTTGGAATGGAGCAAGCCGCCAAAGAGATGCTAAAACTCCTTATTCCTGGGTCATCTTAGGCTAAAACTGCCCATTTCTCATCCCCCGTTGGCACCGGTCTATCCCAGACCATGCCGCATTCATCCCTCCAAGATTGCTCCCGACGACCGCTCCCCCAAGATAGCGACGTCGGGAGAGGTTTCGCTTAAGTATGGGGATACATAAGTGGAGCGATCACTCCGAACCGATTGGCAGATAGCCATGAAAGTTCGTCCTCTTCCGGCGCAACCAACTAAGACAGATCAAATAAGGAGGATCCGGAAATGAAACACCCTAAAACATGTCGATTATGCCTGGCACTGGCCTGCATCACTGTCGTTCAACTCAAGGCTCAGCTCGTTGACGAAAGCCAAATCGGGGCCACGGTTCCACTCGGCGCTATTGTAGAATCACTCGAAGAGCAAGTAGGCGCCGGCCGCGGCGATATCTCAACCCCCCTTTCATCGGTCTACCTCATCAAACGAGATCCGGCACGGGCCGTACGTACCGGCCGCCAATTGTTCCAAAGAAAATTCACCTTTGCCCAAGGCCTTGGTCCCCGGGTGAATCCGCATTCCAACGGTGATATCAGTGCCAATCCGGCCTTTGGTGCTGGTCTGATTGACAGCTGTGCCGGTTGCCATGGACGACCAAAAGGAGCCGCTGGCTTTGGCGGCGTGGTTCCAACCCGCCCCGATAGCCGCGACGCCCCACATCTCTTTGGACTCGGTCTTCAGGAAATGCTAGCCGACGAAATCACGCGAGACCTTTGGGATCAACGAGACCAAGCTATGGACCAAGCCGCTGATTCAGGAGCCAGTGTAACGCAAGCCCTGAGTTCAAAAGGTATTTCCTATGGTGAAATCACCGCCCACAGCGACGGGACCCTTGATACCAGCAAGCTGAGCGGCGTCGATTCCGACCTACGGGTCAAACCCTTCTTCGCCCAGGGAAGCGAGTTCTCCATTCGAAACTTCATTGTTGGCGCCTTCAAAGACGAGATGGGGCTCGAGGTCTTCGATCCGGACATCGCAAGAGCATCAGCAGGTCAAACCGTCACCACACCGTCTGGCCTTATCCTTGATGGAAGCCGGGAAACGTTCAAGGCGCCGCCAGTCTCTTCGCAGACTCAGGACGGCGATGGCGATGGTATCGTCAACGAAGTCGATCCCGCCATCGTTGACTTCCTTGAATTCTATCTTCTGAACTACTTCAAACCCGGACTCGGTAAGCAAACCGACCGAACCAATGATGGGCTTCACCTGGTCAATCAAGTGGGGTGCACCAGCTGCCACGTCAAAGATCTGACCATCGAATCCGACCGCCGCATCGCAGACGTCGAGACGGTCTTCGACCCAGAACGAGGAAAGTTCAATCGACTCTACGCCACCGGAGCAACCCGTTGGATCATGGAAGAAGATGGAGATCCCTATCCTCAGCTATTGCCCGAAGGGAAATCCTTTGTCGTCGAAAACATTTATACCGACTTCAAACGACACGACCTAGGGCCAGCCTTCCATGAACGAAACTACGACGGAACGGTCACCAAGCTCATCATGACCGAACCGCTCTGGGGCGTTGGAACCACGGCACCCTACGGACACGACGGCCGCAGCATCAATCTAGAGGAAGTCATCCTTCGGCACGGAGGAGAAGCCACCGCCTCGCGTGATCAGTTCGTCGCCCTTTCAGACGACGAACAACGAAAGATCATCGAGTATTTGCAGTGCCTGATTCTATTTCCTCCGGACGACACCGCATCAAACCTCAATCCAGGAGACTACGATGCCGATATCCAAAGCCCAGCCGGCCATGGAACCATCAATCTTGGCGCCCTCTTTCAGATCAGCGATCTCGCAAGCCTCCCGAGCAAAGTGAGCCTCCAAGCACTTGGAGAGACCCTTGAACTCAAATGGTTTGGAGCCAAGGGGAATCAATACACGCTGCAGGCATCAAGCGACTTCGAGAACTGGGAATCGATCACGACCACCGGAATCAGCGAGGGCAGCATGATCCGCTTTGAACTACCACAAGAAGGCGACTATCGCTACTTCAGAGTTCAACACTAGTCAGAAGAGAACGGAGCGTCTCTCGGGAGGCAAAAAGGAAGGGCCCAGAAACGGGCTCTGCATCCCGAGAGGCCATCAATTAACCAGCCCTCACACCACCGCACCGAAATTGAGATTTCACAATATCGCTCACTCCACTAAGCTCCCAATGCACCAAGAAAAGATTGATTCTGAAGAAACTCACCTCGTCGCTCAGTGATTAGCATTCCAAAAGATATTCGCCCCTCTTTGGACACCTCGCTGACCTACGTAACCGGTTGGCTAGTCATTGTCACGATTTCAACCGTTCAGATGCAACTAGCCGCGAGTTATTCGTGGTTGGAAGCCCTTAAGGATTCAATCACCAATTGGGGGCCTTGGCTACTCTTGTCACCACTCATCTTCGTCATCGTTCATTTCTATTCGTTCCAAAAAGGACAACGGATGCAAAGCATCCTCATTCATCTCCTTAGTTCGATCATCGCCATATTCTTGACAGCTACCATCTCGAAGGAGGTGTTTGCCCCCCTGTTGAAGACCGAAAGCACTCGACCTCCCCATCTGACTCGAACACCGGACAATTCCGAAAGTCCGCCGCCAAGGGGCCCAAGACGCGGTGGACGAGATCGCGCTCCAGGAGCTGTCTCTTATACACATCTCCGAGCCCACGAGACCTCTCTTCGGCAGCGTCAGATGTGTATAAGAGACAGCACCGGGAGACCGCGAGGCTCCAGGCCACAGCCCTCTTCCAAAGAATGTCAGCAGCACAATTATCGGAGCTCAACAGTGGCTCCCCGTCTATTGGGCTCTTGTTATCCTTCGATGTTTTCTTGTCACCACACGGGGCCTTAGAGAGCGCGAAAAGCAGGCATGGAAACTGGAAGCGCAACTGGTCGAATCACGACTTGATACGCTCAAGCTCCAATTACAGCCTCACTTCCTATTCAATACGCTCAACGCCACAGCAGCGCTCGTTCACAGCAACCCGGATCAAGCCGACGACATGATCTGCCAACTGAGCACTCTCCTTAGGGCGGTGCTCGATGAGAGCGAAACTCAACAGGTGAGTCTCAGTCGAGAACTGGAACTCCTGCGAGCCTACGTCGCGATCGAATCGGTCCGTTTCGGAGAACGTTTGAATTTTCACGAAGAAATTGAGAGTGGTTGTAGCATGGCCTACGTCCCGGTGCTCTTTCTGCAACCCTTAGTCGAAAATTCCGTTCGACACGGAATTGAACCTCTAGATCGCCCCGGCAATATTTGGGTCTCAATAATGCGTCATGGCGAATCACTGAGAATTCTCATCAGTGATGATGGCCAAGGACGCCATGCCGCGTCCCAATCAACCGGATGGGGCATTGGTCTCAAGAACGCCAACGCTCGCCTCGCCGCCCTGCACGCAGAAGACGGATTCGAAATCACAATGGACGATAGACAGGGAGGGGGCACAACCATCACCATCCTTTTTCCATTTACGACACAGCCTTCGGCTCCCAAGGACACCGAATTCTGGGAACGCAATCAATCATGAGTGCCATTAGCGTTATTATCGTCGATGATGAAGCCCTCGGACGGGAACGAATCCGACGCTTCGTGACGGCCTCCGAAGACCTCGAACTCGTGGCAGAATGCCAATGTGGTACCGATGCCGTCGTAGCGATCCAAGAACACACACCCCGGCTCGTATTTCTCGACATTCAAATGCCAGACCTAGATGGCTTTGGAGTCGTCGAGTCCCTAAGCGAATCCATGGAGATCCTGCCAACCATTATATTTGTGACGGCCTACGACCAGCACGCCATCAGGGCTTTTGAAATCAATGCGTTAGACTATCTCTTGAAGCCGGTCCCCGAATCTCGTTTTCAGCGCGCTGTAGATAGAGTCAGGGCGGAACAATCGAATCAAACGGGGCAAGTGTTTCAGGAGCAATTGAAACAACTTCTCGCTGGTCCTGTCATCGACGGCTTCGACTCGTACATTCATCGGATCGAAGTGAAGATCGGTGAACGCATCGACTATGTGCCTGTAGAATCAATCCACTGGTTTGAAGCGGACGGTAACTACTTAGACCTTCACACCAAGAGCAAAACGCACGTCGCTCGAATGACGATGTCGGAACTTGAGGCTGCACTTGATCCGAAGCAATTCATTCGGATCAGTCGCTCCGCCGTCGTCAATTTTGCTGCAGTCGAGAGCATCAAGCTTCTCGGCCGGCGTGATCATGTGATCGTACTAGGCAATGGGACAGAGCTCCCTATCACTCGCGGACTCACCAAGATTCGGCATCGACTCCAATTCCCTTCCTAGAGTTCAGAGCCACTCCCCATCACCTATATATTAACCGCACTCCCATCATCGGAATCGCCATCGAGATTCAGTCGTTCGCGTAATTCTCCCATTTCTTTCATCATCCCCTGGCGAAAGAAAATGACATCGGCTTTGTGGATCAAAAGGTTCGCTCCCATGTCGACGAACCGCACCTGCTCATCCATCGAAAACCAGGCATGAATCCCCGCACCAATGCCCCGTTTTCGAGCTTTCTTAAAGATCGTTTCTGCCGCCTTGAGAAACTTAGGATGGTCATACTGCTCTGGAATCCCAAGACTCGTTGTTAAGTCATGGGGACCGATAAGAACCGCATCAAGGCCTTCGGTTTCTAGAATCTCATCGAGCGCATCAATCGCTGGAACGCTCTCGGTGTTTAGAATCAAGAGATTGCTTCCAGCATTCGTACCGATGTAGTCATCGAGTCCAGAAGGCAGAGGTTGGCCAGACAAGGTATTCTTAAGCCGATCCCCTTTGAGCGGACGAAACTTAGTGGCGCCTCGCAGCGATCGCGCCGTCGCTGCGGTTTCTACATAGGGCGCAATCACACCCGCTGCCCCATCATCCAGAGCGACCGTCGCTTGATTGGGATTCTGATCTGTGATTCGAACGAGCGGAGGCAATCCCAGGGCCGAGTAAGTTCGACACATCCACGACAGTCGTTCCCGATCAATCGCAATATGTTCGGTATCAATGAACACAAAATCGAGTCCACAATCCTTGATGATTTTCGGCCAGAACGGCGAGGTTGAAACAACCAATGTACCAATCACCGTGTCCCCGGCATGAAGCGCGGTCTGAAGTTCTTTCCCTGTCATGATTCCCTATTTTTAACCGTTACTACCTGTCCCGTTCGTCCCGACTCCAAAGCCGCCATCACCGTGGCAGTTATATTCCGTGCCCCTAAGACATCAATCACCGGCGGCAAGCCGCCACCTTCAAGAGCCTGGGCAAATTCTTCCATCAGTAGGTAATTATTCTGATCGGCAATTCGACGATGCTTGAATTCATGCGGCAACTGTCCCCGATGATAAACACTCACTTCGGGGCGGGCCTCCGTGACGACAAGGGCTCCATCCGATCCAACCAGGTGCAGCTTGATCTCACCAATATCCGGATGAGCCGCGGCACCAATCCTCCCGATACAAAGAGAAGCCACCACACCGCCAACCATCTCCAGACTCACTGTAGCCAAATCATCCACATCATTGTCGACGTTCGCCTGGTGAAAATGAGACGCCGTACGAGCATACACCTTCTCAACAAGTTGTCCCGTCAACCTATGGAGATAGCCGAGCGGATAGATGCCCTCGATCTGAAGTTCTCCCATCGCCTCAACACCGACCCCACCATCTGAACCGTCAACATGCGCCTCCAGTTGTCGTTCCAACCAATTGATGGGCGGATCACCAGGCGCTCGGCTTCCTTTTCTTGGCCCTGCATCTTTAGAAAAATAGAAATCACAGTGGATAGACCGCAGTTGTCCAATCTTCCCCGCATCTAACAGGGCCTTAGTCTGGACGAGGGCCGGCAGATAATTGCGGTTCCAGACGAGAGAATGAACACCCGTTGACTGAACCGCCGCGAGCAACAGATCCGCCACTTCCAAATTAAGAGCAAGCGGCTTATCGAGGATGACATTGAGACCGGCATTCGCTGCCCGGACCCCTAATTCACAATGCCGTTCCGCTTCAGAACTAATAACAGCGACCGTCGCTCCAGATTGGGCCAATGCCTGATCGACACCGCGCAAGTAAGGGATCCCAAATTCGTCCGCAAACAGTTGATTCCGGTCATGCACCCAATCCGGCTGTTCGGCATGATCCGCGACCGCCACAAGCTCAAATCTCGGATGCGCTGCAACGGCTCGCGGCAAGTAGTCATGCTTGACGACACTGAGCACAATCGTTCGATGCACCGTTTCATTCGACATACGAACTCGCCCTTCCTTCGATGATACCCACACCACACGGCACTGCTTGACCAGACGCGATTGACCCACGAACCCCAGCGAGAATGTCTTTCGACGAACGTAACTCCGAGAAGAGCCCGATTGGTGATTCTGCAGAATCGAGACCAGTAATAAACGAGTCGAGAACCGCTACGATCGCTGCCTGTTCATTCTGAACTTTGAGTGCTTGAGGATCATTCCCCGCATAGAGCAGAGAAACGTTGCGGTGATCATCAGCATAGGCCGCACCATCATCACCGATAACATGACAGGAATCATACCCTCGCCCCCTAGGCAAGTCCCAGGCGCAATCAATCATGGCCATGCCATTCCCAGAAAATCCGAGATGCAGCTGGATCGTTGCCGATGAAGGTCCTTCCAAGGCAAAAACTGAGACCGGCAGCTCTCCGAAGAACCATCGCGCCAAGTCCACACAAGCAAGAAGATCTTCCTCTCGTTCCGCAGCGGTGACAGGACCCGCCACCCAGCGGTGAAGACGCAAGAGACCGAGCTGTCCCAACTCCCCGGTTCGGCAACTTTGATAAACCGATTGCAGCTCGGGCTCAAAACGTCGTTCGAACCTCACGTGAAGTTTTTCATCCCATTCCTGAAACCCCTCGTCCGTCCCTGCAAGCGTTGCCAGTGAGCCCAGAAAAAGCGCAGCTCGGTCCAGGCGCCTAGCTGGCACCTTATCTATGATCAGCGCATCCGCATCCCCTTCATCCGTCACCCATTCAAGGCCATCGACGGCTCGCCCCGCCTCTCGGCATCGGTCAGCCAATATTGGCACTACGTCAAGAAACATCTTCATTCTGTTATCAACTCAAGCGTGGGCTCGGAGAACATCGCTAGAATAGTATTCAAGCCTTCGTGTTTGGGAGCGGCAATCCTGAACTGAAACCCAACAGATTGCGAGTCTTGCGATTCAGAAAAAACTCCTTAGATTGACGCCTCAACACCATGCAACAGACAGGACTTCCAACCTTTCGAATCGGCATCTTAGGAGCAACCGGTTACATCGGTAGCCCTTACCGTCAAGAGATACGCGAATCGGAAGATGCTGAGATTATCGCCCTCTGTGCCCGACGTCCCGAAATGCTCGCCAAAGCCGCGGCTGAAGACGGAGCCCAACTCGCAAGCAGGGATTGGAGGGAAGTCATCGATCATCCCGACGTCAATCTCGTCATCGTAGCCACTCCTGATGCCCTTCATCACGAAGCCGTCATGGCCTGCGCTGCTGCTGGAAAACATCTCTTCTGTGAAAAGCCTCTTGGAGTGAACGCCGTCGAAGCTCGAGCAATGTATGAGGCCTATGCCGATCAGCCCCACCTCAGCCACTATGTTCCCTTCTGGACGCGCTACGTCGCTGTCTTCGGCGCAGCCCGCGAGCTCGTGAAACGCGGGGAGCTCGGAGACATCAAAGTGGCGTTCTACCGTTGGTACAATCCTCGACCGTCAGCGATGCCATTGACCTGGCGCGACGACCCTAAAGTCTCAGCCGCGGGAAGTATCGCCGATGTTGGCTCCCACGCCTACGATACCGTCCGTTGGATTCTCGGCGAAGACGCCACGCGAGTCCTGGCCCATTCAGACACCATCACGCCTAGCAAGCCTGATCTTGGTGCGATCAACCTCAATGAAGCCTTGGAATGGGGGCAATCGCCGCCGGCGCAGGAATCACAATCAAGAAAAGGTGGCACCCCTGACTACGCCTGCACCTCTTGGGAATTCGATTCCGGGATCGTCGGCTCCCTGGCTGTCTCTTATACACATCTCCGAGCCCACGAGACCTCTCTACATCTCGTA
>CAJXVR010000190.1 GCA_913061285.1 uncultured Verrucomicrobiota bacterium
TAGAGAGGTCTCGTGGGCTCGGAGATGTGTATAAGAGACAGGTATTGAACGGGTCAAAAAGGGCGATCAGCTCGCAAACAGCCTCCGCGAGTGTCGCAACTTGTTTCCTGGTTCGGTGATTGAAATGATCTCGGTTGCCGAAGAAAGCGGTCGCCTCGACAAGGAGCTCATCCGCCTGGCCGACGTCACCGAGAAAGAACTCGATCAAGAACTCAAGACCGCAGTCGCCCTAATGGAACCCGCGATGCTCTTCATGATCGCGGGATTTATCGGCACCATCTTTGTCGGCATGGTCATGCCCATCTTCACGATTCAAGACTACATTAAGTAAATCGAAACTGACAGATAGCCAATGAAAGTAAAAAGACTCCAAACAAGCGCCCGAAACCGACGTCGCCAGCAAGGCTTCACTCTCGTGGAAATGCTTCTCGTTCTGGTGATTCTCGCAGCGCTGGCTGCGGTGGTTGTTCCTAAATTCGCCGGACGTTCGAAACAAGCCAAGGTCACTGCCGCCCAAAGCCAGATCTCCAATCTTGAGATTGCCCTCGACTCATTTGAAGTCGACAACGGCTACTATCCCAAAGGAGGCGCTGGGCTAGAAGATCTTATCGGTCAACCTAGCAATGCTCCAGACTGGCGCGGGCCGTATATCAAGAAGGGAATTCCCGTCGACCCTTGGGGGAATGCCTACATCTACGAATATCCAGGTCGCCGCAACGAAGGGGGCTACGATCTCAGTTCCAATGGTCCTGACGGCCGAGCCGGAGGTGACGATGACATTACCAACTGGACTCAGTAGAATCAGGCACCGTAAGGCATTCACGCTGATCGAACTCATCGTCGTGATGGGGCTTCTAGCGGCGATCTTAGGTGTGGCAGCGCCCACGCTCTCAGGATTCTTTGGCGGACGGGCACTCAAAGAAGAAACCCGCCGCCTATTGGCCCTAACCCAGCACGGAAGCAATCAAGCGATCAACGAAGGAGTCCCCATGGTCATGTGGATCGAGGAAGAGGCTGGCGAATACGGGCTTCGCCCAGATACCGGCTATCCGACAAATCGATACAACACCTTTCACTACAAACTCCACGACAATCTTTCATTCAAAATTGATACCACCGAACTCAGTGCACTGAGCCTCAATACGGGTGGCACACCATCGATCTTCTTTCTTCCGGATGGATCGATCTCGGAGTCCAGTCTCTATAGCGTCATGATCAAAGATCGGCGCCAAGGAGAAGCACGCATTGCCCAAAGCTACAGCCGACTCGACTATGAAGTTCGCAGCGAAAAAGATGACCCCTTGGTCCAAACGCGCCCATAAAAGGCGGCAAGCGTCCGCCTTTACGTTCGTCGAAGTTCTGGCAGCGATGCTTTTCATGGCTATCGTCATCCCTGCCGCCGTGCATGGCATTACCCTCGCCAACCGAGCCGGCGTGATCGCTGAGCGAAAAACAAAGGCCGCCCAATTGGCCGACAGCTATCTCACCGAACTCGTCGTCACAGAGCAATGGCAGAGCATGACACCCACAGGCACCTTTCCCGGAGTCCACAACGCCTACCAATGGCGATTGAACCAGCGGAATTGGGAGATCGACTCGATGATCTATCTCGAGCTCGAAGTGCTTTTCACCGTTCAAGGACGAGAGCATGTGATCCGAACCAGCACCCTCGTGGAGGAACCTGAGGCATGAATCTAGGACGCATCCAACCATCGAAGACGCATGCCAGCGCATTCACACTCATAGAAGTGCTGTTTGCGACGATGGCATTCGCGATTGTGTTGGCGGCGATCAATACCGTTTTTTACGGGGCCCTACGTCTGCGCGAGCGTGCCGATGCGAAGCACCGACTCATCGCGCCCCAATTCCAAGCACTCGAACGCATCAAACAAGACCTTCGCTCCACCTTCTATAGCGAAGACTTTCGAGCCGATCGGTTCTGGTGCGAACCTAGTACCGGGCTCAGCGCCGCGGCGGACCAACTCCAATTCTTCTGCAATACCGGCGCCACAAGCGAAACCACACCCTGGCCGGACGTTCAGCAGATTGAATACTATCTCGCCCCGACCTTGGACCCAAGAAAGAGCCCTGACACCCTCGACCTGGTCCGGGCGGTCACACGAAATTTCCTGATCACAACCGTCGACCTCCCTGTTGAACAGCGCCTGGCATCTGGGGTCACCGGTTTTCAGCTTTCCTTCTATGATGGTGAAATCTGGCAAGACACCTGGGATTCAGAAATCCAAGACCCCGTTCTACCAAAGGCGGTTCAAATCTATCTCGAATTTGCCCCCACCAATCGCAGCCAACAACTCCCCCCCTCCTTAACTCAAATGGTAGCAATCCTGGCCGAGCCCAGACTTTCCGAGGCCGGTGAGGACGAAGAAGCAGAAGCAGAGGAAGGACGCGAGGAAGAATCCGGGGAACCGGCGGGCAACAACGGCACAAACGGAGGCAACCAAGGAAACGCTGGAAACACTGGCGGCAACGCGGGCGGTAGCGCCGGAGCAGGCGGAGGGAGGAACTAGCATGAATCTCTCCAGCCGTTCAAAATCGCACCAACGGGGCTCCGTTCTGATCATCGTGCTCTGGATTTCCCTCGGCCTGGTGACCATCGCTCTTCTCTTCGGCCATTCGATGATGCTCGAGTTTCGAGCAGCTGAGAATCGAGCTGCTGGCTGGCAGGCTGAACAAGCCATCGAAGCCGGACTGCGCTACGCAACCTACTTGATCAAGAATCTAGAAGACCCGGGTTCGATTCCCCTCCTTGAGGACTATCAATCCGGGCCCGTTGCGGTTGGCGAGGCGTACTTCTGGTTCATCGGAAGAGCCAATAGCTACCTAAGCAACGTGACTCCCTTCTTCGGAATTCAAGACGAGGCCGCAAAACTGAATCTCAACACCGCAACCGTCGAGATGCTCGAATTACTCCCCTTCATGACGCCCCAGTTTGCCGCAGCAATCGTGGATTGGAGAGACGAAGATGATGAGCCTACAGAAAACGGCGCTGAATCAGACACTTATCTCCAATTGACTCCAGCCTACGAAGCCAAGAATGCCCCCTTCGATTCGATCGATGAACTGCACATGATCTTTGGCGCCGAGCCAGAACTCCTCTACGGAGAAGATATCAACCGGAATGGCATCCTTGATTTGAACGAGAATGACGGCGACATCACCTATCCCCCCGACAATCAAGACGGTCGACTCGATCCCGGCATCTTAGAATACGTCACCGTCTTCACCGCAAATCCCGACACGGAAGCCGAGGGGGCGCAATCGATTGATCTTAACGACGATGAAGACGATCAACTCGAAACGCTGCTCGAAGAGACCTTTGGCGCAGAACGAGCCGACGAGGTCAGCACCCCGGGAGGCAATACGACTTACGATAGTGTGCTTGAGTACTACAACGCCTCAGGAATGACAGCGGAAGAATTCGCTCAAATCGAGGGCCGCCTTACGGTTTCTAACGACGAGATTCCCGGAGGCTTGATCAACGTGAACACGGCCAGCGAGGCCGTTCTCGCCTGTGTTCCAGGAATTGGTCTTGAGAACGCGGCCGCTGTGGTTGCCCAACGCCAATCGAACGAGCCCGGCACGGCCACCATCACTTGGATCAGCGAGATTCTCGATGACGATGCCGTCAATGAGGCGTCCCCTTATCTGACCGGTACCACATCACACTACCTCATCGACCTTGCTGCCGTGGGACGAGGTGGCAAAGGCTATCGACGCACTCAGTTCGTCCTTGAAACCGGGGGCGAATCACCAAGGATCATCGCCCGCAAGAATCTGCCCCGAATTGGCTGGGCACTCGGCGAGCAAACCCGGGTGCAGCTGGCCGAACTTAAACAGAACCCCCTTCGAAGATTTTGAATCCGTTTAAACCAAAACCTATCCAGTCCCTGCTTGGACTATCGTTGCACGGCCGGCAATTAACGGCGGTCGTTGCCCATGTCGAGGGGACGAATGTCAAGACGGGCAACTTGGTCACCACCCTGCTCTCTCTCGATCCACTGACGAATGACGTCGAGCTGGTGGCTCAAGAGATTCGAACCTTTCTTGATCAACATGAGATCAGAGAAACTCGTTGCCTGCTTTGTCTTCCGTCAAATCTGGCCCTTGCAACCTCGATTGATCTCCCTGAGTTGTCTGACGATGACCGCCAAAGCTACCTCGATCTCCAAGCAGAGAGCGAATTCCCTTTCGGTGTTGATGACCTGAGTATCGCCTCGGTACCCTACCAATCACCAACTGCCTCACAGCATGCGACCCTTGCAGCAACGCCGAAGAATCACGTGGCACGATTCGAA
The DNA here is from genome assembly GCA_913061285.1 of uncultured Verrucomicrobiota bacterium. Taxonomy (GTDB): domain Bacteria; phylum Verrucomicrobiota; class Verrucomicrobiia; order Limisphaerales; family AAA164-E04; genus UBA2970. Next base: position 4,317 of record CAJXVR010000190.1, read on the forward strand.
TCCATTCTACTGAAGGCAAGACTCCGCCCCCTCAGCGTGACTCTCGGCATGGCCTCGGAACGAGGCGAGCAATCACAATCCGACAGCACCCCTCAACTCGTGCTGGATCTCTATCCAGACCACGTCGATCTCAGCGTTCGCTGCGACGGAGGGTTTGCTGCCTTGCGATCTCTCGATGAGGTGTTCGAGTCGGAGAAGGAGATCCCGTCCCTAGACAACGAACTCCTGAGACGCGAGATCAAGATCACCCTGGGACCACTCACTGGTTCCATCCGAAAACAACTCACAAACGCCATTATCTGTGTCCAAGACGCACTCCCCCAAACACTGAGTGACGCCTTGGAAAAGGATCTCGCCGGACTCGGTTTTCAAACCAAGGTCGTCACAGGCAAGCATTCCGCTCTGACGAAAACCGTCGAAGCCTTTTTGAAGCATCAGGCTTCAGCGCTTGAGTTTCTCCCCCCCAAACAAAGTCAGTTCCAAGCCTTCGCTGACAAGGTTTCATCACGGGGCAACGCATGGGCCGGGGGCTCCGTCGGGACGATTGTCGTCCTCACCGCGATTGTCTTCTACATACAGGGTTATCGCCTTAGCTCGCTTGAGGCAGAATGGGACGGGATGGCGGATAAGGTCACCGAACTCGAGACCTTACAAAACAAGATCCGCCAGTTTCGCCCCTGGTACAGTCGCTCTGCACAAAGCCTACAAATAGCCAAGAAACTCTCCGAAGCCTTTCCCCGTGAAGGTTCCATTTGGGTAAAGTCCTTTGAGATTAAGGAGAACAACAAGATTTTTTGCTCCGGTTCGGCTAATAACAACCAAGCACTCCTTGACGTCATGGATCAACTTCGCGCCATGGAAGACATCAACGATGTCACCTTGCAACAAGTACGGGGCGAATCACCCGTACAATTCGCTTTCAACTTTGAATGGAAACCCGGAGGAAACCAATGAACCCCCAAAACCGTGAACGGCTGCTTTTGATCGTTGCCTTGAGTGCTGTTGGCATCCTCGCGGCCGATAAGCTCGTCATCGGCCCGCTCGCATCGCTTTGGAAAGAGCGTTCGACCCGTATCACTGAACTAGAGCAGTCGATTGGACGGGGAACCAGTCTCTTGGATCGGGAAACGACGATCACCCGCCGCTGGGATGACATGCAACGAAGTGCCCTTTCTAAGAACGCCTCAAGCGCTGAAGAGGCCGTAATCAAGGCGGCCGATGACTGGGGCAATGAGAGTGGCATTACCTTCACCTCTTTCAAACCCCAATGGATCGCTTACGACGAGGGATACCAAACCTACGATTGCCGAGCGAATGCCACCGGCGACCTAGAATCGATTGCCCGATTCATCTTCGAGCTCGAAACCGATACCCTTCCGATCCGAGCCGAGGAAATCGAAGTCACGTCTCGGGACGATTCAGGGGACAACCTAACCCTCGCACTCAGGTTCAGCGGACTACAATTTAAGGAAACCAAGCGATGATTAGCCCTTTCCCCAATTCAACCCGGCGACGGATTCAGCAATCCGCTTGGATGATTCTGATCGTCCTTCAATCAGTCGCTTCCCTTACTGGAGCCGAGAGCGAGCAAGCAACCTCTAAAGAACCCGTCCGGAACAGCATCGATTTCGAGAGTTTCTCGTTCATTCTCGACAACAATATCTTCGACTCAAACCGTCAAGATCGAGAGCGACTAGAAGCTGAACGCCGACGCAATCAGCAGCGCTCGATCCCCGTCGAACGATTCGCCCTGGTCGGAACCATGCACAACGAAGGAGAAGCATTCGCATTCTTTGCCGGCACGGAAAGGGACTATCAATCCGTTCTGGAAATCGACCAAAGCATTGCTGGATACACGGTCAAAGAAATTAGCAAGGAGATCGTCACCTTGGAGAAAGAAGGTGAGCAGATCGAATTTAGAATTGGAATGGAAATGACCCGAACTGGGGACGAGCCATGGAAACTGATTGAAAACTCCAGCGGAAACTGGGGGCAATCGAGCGGGCGCAGCCGGTCTGCAAGGTCCACGTCCACCAGTAGCCCCTCGGCCACTACCAGCAACCCACTTAGTGGGAGCAAGAGCGATATTCTAAAGAAGATGATGGAACGCCGTAAGCAACAGATGACAAAATGAAGACCACCTCCCATTGCCAAAAACCTATCGTTCCTATCCTAATCCTGATCCTAGGACTAGCGACGGGCAAACTCAGTGCTCAGAACACTTCGAACGACGACGGAACGCTGAAATTCAATTTCCGCGGCGCGCCCATTGAGACTGTTCTCGACTACTTGAGCGAAGCAGCCGGATTTATCATCGTTCTCGAGACGGATGTGACCGGGGAAATTAATGCCTGGAGCAACAACCCAATCACCACCGATGAGGCGGTCGATCTTCTCGACACCTTGCTCGCAGACAAGGGCTTCGCCGCCGTTCGCAATGGCAGGATTTTGAAAATCGTGTCTCAGGATGACGCCCAGCGCTATAACCTCCCGGTCAAGAAAGGTTCCGATCCTGAAGGCATCCCCAAGACTGATCAAATGGTCACCCAGATTATTCCGGTTCGCTATGCTGATGCGACCCAGCTCATCGAAGACCTTCAACCTCTCCTTCCAGATGAAGCGACCTTAACAGCAAATCAAAGCAGCAATGCACTCGTGCTAACGGATCGACAGGCTAGCATCCATCGAATCGCCGAAATCATCACCGCGCTCGACACGTCGATCTCTAGTATTTCGACGATCAGAGTCTTTCCTCTTGAATACGCAGACGCCAAAGAACTTGCCGAGGTCGTGAAAGAAATTTTCGAACAGCCGAGCAACACCAGTAGCCGGAGTTCGCGAAGTTCCTCTTCATCCGTTCGATCTGCCATTTTCTCCCGCTTCGCGGGGGGAGGAGATCGTGGGGGAAGCTCCCGCGGCGGAGATCGTGGAGGTTCCCGAGGAGGCGGTCGCTCTTCGACAGGAAATAGCGAAGCTCGGCAAGCGGCCTCACACGTCGTTGCTGTGGCCGACGAGCGAACCAATTCCTTGGTGGTTTCAGCTCCCGACGAGTTCATTCCTACCATTGAGGAGGTCGTGAATAAGATCGACCGCAACGTCGATGACGTGACCGAAATCGCCGTATTCCATCTAGAACACGCTGACGCCCAAGAAACCGCTCAGATTCTAACAGACCTCTTCAGCGATCAAGATGAGCAGAACCAAGCTTCTGTCCGCTTTGGTGGTGGTCGCGGAGGATTCTTCGGTGGATCGACGCGAGGTGGCGGTCGTGGAGGCGGTGGCGGTCAAGACACCAGCCAACGACTACAACAACAACAGACCGTCGTAGCCGTCGCGGACCCACGGACGAATTCCGTCATCGTCAGTGCCTCCGCTGGTCTCATGTCAGAAATCGGTCAAATGGTTGGCAAGCTCGATTCAGATAATTCTCGCAAACAGAAAGTGTATGTCTATTCGCTCGAACATGCCGATGCTGACAATGTTGCCGAAATTCTCAGGGGGATGTTTGAAGATCGACTCAGTGGTGCTTCCCGCTCGGCGACCCGTCAGAACACTCAGCAGAACAATCCCTTGAACAATCGAACCGTCAATGCGCAGAGCATCCGCGGCAATGCGGGACAATAAGCGACGCACTCAAGTTTAAATTTTTCCCATCATGATACGCCAACAAGAACAGTTCGCTGCTATGACTACCGCGAAGCACCGAATACAGGCCATGACGAGCATCGCTCTCTTGGCGACATCTCTCATCGTGCCCAAAGCCCTCGGTCAGGGGTTCGGAGGGGGCCTAGGAGGTGGAACAACCGGTGCCAACGGCCAACGTCAATACTTCAACAACACGATGCTGGGTGATGCCATTATCGAAATCGATCCCGAGACCCGATCGCTCATCGTTATTACCGATGAAGAAACGAGCGTTCATATCGACAAGGTTATCAAGCAACTCGACCGGCCGAAGCCTCAGGTACTGATCAAAGTGGTCTTCGTCGAAGTGACCCACCGAGATGACTTGGACGTCGGCATCGAAGGATCCGTCAACTACACTCAAAACGGTGGTTCAGCCTCCACCGTCATCGAGACCCTTTTCGGCTCAGCCACGCAAACACAAGGCGGTTTCTACCGGCTCTTGGACAACGACTTCTCGATCACCGCACGGGCAATGGCAGAGGCCGGCAACTTCGAGGTTCTCTCCCGCCCATCGATCCTCGCTCGGAACAACCAAGAAGCGATTATCACTGTAGGTCAGGAAGTCCCCTTCATTCGAAATACCCAGATCAGCAATACAGGACAGCAGATCAATACAGTGGAATACGAAGACGTTGGCATCATCCTCCGCGTCACTCCATTTATCACCTCCGACGGACTCGTTGAGATGATCGTTGCTCCGGAGATCTCCACGATCACCGACCAAACCATCCCGATCTCTGATAGTGTCAATGCCCCGGTATTTGCAAAACGATCGGCGGAAACGGTGGTCGTCACCGGCGATGGCAAGACCGTCGTGATTGGCGGACTCATGGAACGCAACAAGACCGAATCCATTCGTAAGGTCCCCCTCCTCGGAGACATCCCCGTTCTTGGCTGGGCCTTCCGGCGGAAGATAAAAGAAGACACCAAGACAGAGCTGCTGATCTTTCTAACGCCTTATGTGGTCAATCAACCCGATGAACTTCAGCGACTCACCCGAGAGGAAACCGATAAGACCGAATTGACACCAAACGTCCTCCCAGGGGAACCTTTGAGCAAATACATCGACAATGCCGATGACGTTATGGATTCAACTCGTCGAACTGTCGAACCGAAAAAAGGGAAGCGGAAGTAGCCGAAACGAATTATCAGACTGGACACTAGCGCAAATCACGTTGAAGTTTAGGCTTCAACGTGATTTCGCGTTCTAGCGCGAACGAAGCCACCACCATCCAACGCAATGAATCGGTTCCATCCTCGATACGCCTATGCGATTCTGCTGGCGCTTTGGGCTCTGATCTTGGCATGGCAAGCGTTCGAGCACCAACGCGTCGTCGCATCGGCGAGACAGTCCCTCATTGATCGAGCGGTCGATATTTCCACATCTGTCGGAGTCGTGATTCGTTCGCAGCGACGATTCCTTGGCATCGTGACCCAGGATCGACTTGAATCGGCACTCTCAGAGCTGGTTCGATCTGAAGATCTCACCGGGGTCACCCTGCTCAACGCTCAGGGCGAAGTGGTTGCTTCCTCCGGCCTGCCCCCGCACGCCGATTTCTCGGGTATTGATGCCGAAGGGCAAATCTGGTCAGACGACTCGGTTTCAGTCATCAACTTTGTCGATCTCGGGCAAGTGTCACCCGATGAAGGAGAAGAACAACGCCCGACGATTGTAGTTTCTGATTCTGAAGTTCAACAGAGCTTTCGCAATATTCGCACACGACGCAACGCACGGGACTCTAGTGATCTCGCAGATAATGCGCCTAGAAGAGAACAGTCAAAGGGAGACAGCATCGAGCCCCCTACCTCGGAAGGAGAAACCAACCGCATCCGACGCGGACGCAACGGCCGGCGCCCTTTCATTGATCCGGATCGATTTCAAGAGCTTTTGAAGACTCAAAGTCTACATCGTTTTGCCCTAGTACTCCCGACCGATTCGATCCGTCAAACCGTGCAAACGGACCAATGGTTCCGAGTCGCAATCGGAACACTTGCGTTTCTCCTCTTGGGCGGCTCCGCGGTCACCTGGCAAAGTATCGCCCGCTCATCACAACTGCAACTTCGTTTGGTTCGAGCCAAGGAACTCAATGAGTATCTGCAAGAAATGAACCTCGCTGCTGCCGGCCTGGCCCATGAAACCCGCAACCCACTCAATTTGATCCGTGGCATGGCGCAGATGATTTCTAAAACACCAAGCACCAGCCAGGAAGTTCAGGAACGGAGTCAGCAGATCACTCAGGAAGTCGATCGCGTCACGGACCAACTGAATGATTTTATCAACTACTCAAAACCTCGAGAAACCCGCATGACCCCGGTGGACTTGGAGATCATTTGCCGTGACGTCATGCGAACCCTCGCACCTGATATCGAGGACAAGTCGATCCATTGGAAAATCATTGGGCCCTCCCTCACCGTCGATGCCGACGAACAGATGCTACGACAAGTCCTGTTCAACCTTCTCATCAACGCCGCCCAAGCGGTCGGACAAGAGGGTTCGATCCGAATCCGCTTTGGCCGCGATAGAACAGACAGCGTACATCTAGAAATTGAGGACGACGGCCCCGGCATCGCGACGGAGATTCAGCCCGAAATTTTCAAACCCTATTTCACCTCACACGAACGCGGCACCGGCCTTGGCCTGGCGATTGTACATCAAATCGTACTCGCCCATGACTGGGACATCGCCTATCTCTCTGGAAATCCAACGGGGGCAAGATTTCGAATCAGTCGACTTGTCCTCTCGAACCACTAGGAACCATGCCTTCTCCAAATCGCGCGACTGATACCAGAGAGATTCTTATCGTCGATGACGATCCCGGACAACGCAGCCTTCTCACCACCTTCCTCACCGGACAGGGATTTCATCCGACCACCGTGACATCGGGAGAGGAAGCCCTTGATGAACTCAAGAAGGGTTCCTACAAAATGATGATCTCGGATGTGCGTATGCCGGGCATGACCGGTTTAGAAACGCTTCGGCACGCGCGGGCATTTCTTCCCGATCTCCCCATACTCCTCGTCACCGCCTATGCTGATGTCAAAGACGCCGTCGGAGCGATGAGAGACGGAGCGCTGAACTACCTTGAAAAACCGATCGACCTCGATGAGCTGCTTGAATCCGTAGCCCAAGTACTAAAGCGAGCCACCGTCTCGGTCTCCGAAGAGAAGCGACTAGACCTCCCGCCCCATCTGATCGCAGCAAGCAGTAGCGCTCAACAGATCTACCGTGACGCATTGCTCGTCGCCCCGTCGGAAAGCCGCGTGGTGATTGTCGGAGAAAGTGGGGTCGGCAAAGCTACGATTGCCAGACTCATTCACGATTCAAGTCCCCGAAACGGGAACTCAACAAAGACGCTTAACTGCTCCACGCCCCTTTCGGAATCCATTGATTCACTTCTATTCGGATCCGAACATGCCACCGGACTGTTCATGGAAATGAGCGAAAGCACCCTCGTCTTGGAAGATATCGGAGAACTCCCCCTCTCTAGTCAGGCCAAGTTACTTCAAGTCATTCAAACAGGCATTTTCCGCCCAGAAGAGAGCAACAGCGACCACCACACCACAGCCCGGATAATTGCTACTAGCAAGACCGATCTCACAACGAAAGTACAAGCCGGAGACTTTCGTGATGATCTCTACTTCCGCTTGAATGTCATGGAACTAGTCATTCCCCCACTCCGCGAACGCCGCGAGGACATCGTCCCGCTGGCCACATCCTTCATCAAAGAATTCGCGCAAGGCCATGCCCGCTTTGCTGCAACCGTCCTCCCATGTATTGAGAACTATCCATGGCCGGGCAATATTCGAGAGCTCCGCAATGCGATGGAACGGGCGACACTCATGGCGCATGGAGGTTTGATTCTTCCCAAACATTTGCCCGCAAAGATTCAGGCGGCAGGCACGGACGATGAAAGTGGTGAGGCGAGTCAAACCCGCAAAATGGCTGACGTGGAACGCGAGACAATTCTACAAGCACTGCGCAACAATCGAAACAATCGTTCAGTAACAGCCCGAGAGCTGGGAATCAGTCGCCGCGCCCTCACTTATAAACTTCAACGATACCGAGAGGATGGCTACCTAAGCGAGTCCTAGCTCCTACCCTCATCGTTCCGCCCAAGAAAGGCAGAAGCAGTCATCAGAAGGAGAACGAAGGATCGGGTGAACGATCGACGTTTGACGATTCAAACAATGATGGGACGAGCCATCGAGCAATATTGCCCCAATCAGGGCTTTCATCTAAGCTTTACAGAGCACCACGATGAGCGAACTGAAGCTAAGCAAGATCTTTGTTGAACGCCCCAGGCCAATCCTGACTGACATCCCGGGTTCTATTGCGGCGCAGTTCGAATCCCTTTCCATCGACCTAAAGCCAGGGGCGAGTGTTGCCATTGCGGTCGGAAGCCGCGGCATCGCTAACCTGAGTACGATTGTGCGGGCGGTTTGTGATCAACTCCAAGCGAAGAGATATTCCCCTTTCATCGTTCCCGCTATGGGAAGCCACGGCGGCGCAACGGCCGACGGACAAAGTGGAGTCCTGGAGGCCTACGGCATCACCGAAGCCGACATGAACTGCCCGATTCGCTCCTCCATGGATGTTGTCGAACTCAATTCAAGTGGCCTCGTGAATGCCGCCTACATGGACGCAAACGCGTTTCAAGCCGATGGAATCGTCGTCATCAACCGAATCAAGCCTCATACCGATTTTCATGGCCCCTACGAGAGCGGGCTAGCCAAAATGATCGTCATTGGACTCGGGAAAGAACGACAGGCCTACGAAATGCATCGCCATGGAGTCTACGGACTCAAAGAGCTGGTCCCCAAGACAGCAGCCCACATTATCAAACAGGGGAAAATCACGCTCGGTGTGGGCATTGTCGAGAACGCCTATGATGAAACCGCAAAGGTAGAAGTGATTCTCGGGCATCAAATCCAGGAACGAGAGAAGCTCCTCATCAAAGAAGCCCACAAGAACCTTCCCCGCCTACCCGTCTCAGAAATCGATATCCTTGCCGTTGACAAGCTTGGAAAAGACATTAGTGGAACCGGCCTTGACACGAATGTCATTGGCCGCATTCGAATCCCGACCGAGACCGAGCCCACCCACCCGGATATCAAAGCGATCTACGTCAGCGATTTAACCCCTGCCTCCCACGGAAACGCCACAGGAATGGGATTGGCAGACGTTATAACCGAACAATTCCGTTCCCGAATTGACTACGAGACCACCTATACGAACATTGTCACCAGTGGATTCCTTGAGCGAGCCAAGCAACCGATCGTTGCTGCGAGCGATCAAGCTGCCTTCGAACTATGCCATCGCTCAGTCGGTCCCATTGCGCTCGAAGATTTGCGAGTCATTCGTATTCAGGACACCTTGCAGGTCAACGAGCTCTACGTTTCGGCCGCGATCCTGGAAGAACTTCAAACCTCCCCCGATGTTTCGGTCACAGCCTCAGCGGCGCGAGCCTTTGACGACGGAGGCAAATCGACCCCTTTTTGACTCCTTGAACACGGAAAGGAAGACCAATCCTTCCATTCCCACAGAATCAAACGTGCGGCAAATAAATAATTCGTTGCACTTTGCCGGACGAGGACTAACTTTATTTCATGTCGCAGGCGCCGAAAAAAAGAAAACAGTCCGCAAAAGCCATGATGTTGGGCGTGGGGCTCGATTCCGATGGGCACAAGAGAATAACGACCGGTGAAAATTTCGCCTTGGTCGGAGGCAGTGAAGAAACTCACGACGTCATGGTGGAAAAAACCATCAAAATCAATGAGAAGCTCTCCGCGAAAGGCAAACGACTCGAAGACGTCTCGAAGGACGAATTCAATGACATTGCCCACTCGGTAGGGCTTCACCGCGATTGCCCAGAGAATAACTAGCAGTTAGATGCAGCGCATGGAGGTCATCAGGGCTCAAATCACCCCGGTCGGACACCCCTACAAAGCATGAGCGAGTCGCCCTATTGGTTTCTGGCTCTTTTCGCCCTCGCGGCGTTTGGCTTTGCAGTCATGCCACTGTGCCTTGCGCGACTCTGGGCGATCAGCTTTTCGCCTCAAAAACCAGGCCCTGACAAAAATGCCACCTACGAATGTGGCCTGCAGGCAAAAGGAGATGCCTGGGTCCAATTCAAGGCAGAGTACTATCTCTACGGAATCATTTTCCTCGTTTTCGATGTCGAGGCGATTTTTCTACTCCCTTTTGCCGTCGCCTTCAGTGAGCTCCCCTTTGCGGCATTCCTTGCGATACTGCTCTTTGTTTTCCTCATCGTCGAAGGCTTGGCCTGGGCATGGGCTAAGGGAATCTTGAACTGGCGCTAAAAGACATGAGTGACACTCCAAACGACGGCCTCAGAGGCGAGCTCAGTAAGCACGGAGTGTTTACTACGACTCTCGAAGGCATTCACAACTGGGGACGACGCAATTCTGTCTGGCCGCTCCAGTTCGGCCTCGCCTGTTGCGCGATTGAAATGATCGCGACTTCCATGGCCCGATACGATTTGGCCCGCTTTGGAGCCGAGGTCTTTCGACCGTCCCCTCGTCAAGCGGACTTGATGATTGTAGCCGGAACGGTCACCAAGAAAATGGCTCCGCAAGTGGTTCGCCTCTACAACCAGATGCCCGAGCCCAAGTATGTGATCGCCATGGGGGCCTGCGCCATTTCGGGTGGCCCCTTCAAACAGGGCTACAACGTGCTCAAAGGCATTGATCGCTATCTTCCCGTGGACGTCCACATTCCCGGCTGTCCGCCACGACCCGAAGCACTGATTCATGCCTTCATGACCTTGCAACGTCAGATTGACGCCCAGTCCCTGAAGGGCGAGGATCGACCTCGTCATCTACGAGCCGAGGCTGATTCAGAATTTCCCGTCCCTACGTTTGGCCCGAAGGATCTCAGTCCCTCAAGTAATCCCAACACTTGGGTTCCGCCCAAGGTCTCGAGGAAAGGATGAGCGATCTGGAATCCATTCTGACGAAGTTACAGACCGCCTTCCCGAAGGCTTCACTCAGTATTCTCCCGAACGATAGCCCGTCGAATCAATCCAGTCTTCTTATCGCTCCAGAGGATCTCCTTGCGATCGCCGCATGGCTGAAGGATCAGCCAGATCAGGCTTACGATTACCTTTCAAACGCGACTGGAATCGATCGCCTTGATGAGGTGGTCAAAGAAAAGATCAAGTCGAAAGAACTGGTCGACGGTGAGGAAGTTGAAAAAGAAGAGACCGTCGAGCGCAGCATCCCCGGCTATCTCGAGGTAGTTTATCATCTCTACTCTGTCAGTCTGCGACACGGACCGCTTATCCTTCGGGTTCGGACCAAGAACCGCACCGATCAGGTCTCGCTCCCTTCTCTCACCCCACTCTGGCGGCTGTCTCTTATACACATCTGACGCTGCCGACGAGCGATCTAGTGTAGATC
>CAJXVR010000191.1 GCA_913061285.1 uncultured Verrucomicrobiota bacterium
TCCCGGCAGAGAACCGGCCGAAACGGATTTTTGATATGCTCTTCGTTAAGAATGACGCCAATGCTGCCCGTCAACTTGCCCACAGCGAAAGTGCCTTGGATGATCTTCTCGCCGATGCCCGTAGGATGCGAAGACGGCTTTCGTCTCACGATCAAGGAAGTTTGGATGAATATCTCCAGTCGGTCCGTGAGGCAGAGATCCGAGTTCAAAAGGCAAAACAGTGGAACAATACGCCACTTCCGACGGTGGACGCTGATCTCTTAAAACTAGAAATCACTCCAGATGAACCCCGGTTGTATCTGCAGACGATGTTCGAACTAATCTACTTGGCCTTCAAGACCGATTCCACTCGTGTGGCGACCTATCAGATCGGACGAGAAAACGGGGTCGGCATCAGTGACCATCTGTCGCGTGCGATTGGTTTTCCGGCTGCTCATCAATTGTCCCATGAGACCAAGAATCCGAACGGATGGAAAAACTTTGGAACCTACTGTCGTTTTCTCCATGAAGAATATGGCCGCTTCGTATCTCGTCTTAAACAGACTCCGGAGCCAGCAGGGGAAGGGACCTTACTGGACAATACGCTGTTGCTCTTCGGCTCTGCATCGAGTGCCTTTCACCTTTCCCGCAATTATCCCCTTATTCTCGCCGGAGGGCGAAACATGGGTGTTTCGCATGGACAGTATCTGAATCATGCGGGCGGCAAGGCCTTTCGTGGGGGCTGGAAGCCGGGAGATCCAGAACCGTGGACGAAAAAGGCAAGCCAAGAGGACCTTCCACTATCCAATCTCTACGTGTCCATGCTCCAACGCCTGGGTGTCGAGACCGAGGCTTTCGCTGATAGCACGGGCAGACTCGAGGGAGTTTGATTTTATGGAGACGAGCGTCATTTTAATGATTGGTGGTTAAATGAGCGACGATTAAGCACAAGTCATTAACAATTGAAAATGGTGTTCCCGGGCGATTGTTTGCTCTATCAAAAAAAACGGATTCGGCTGCTAATAAAACGAGCGTTGAGCTGTCCTATTCATTGAAATGAAAACTCGGATGTCTCACTTAGCGTCTCTCGTTGTCTTGTTCGTATCACTATTCCTGCCTGATCGCGCTTTCGGTCTTGCGGGAAATCTGGATCAACCCTCCTTGAGCTTTTCGGCTGATGACCAGGTGCTTGACCGAGAAGCGGTCATGAAAGCGATTTGCGATGAGAGCTATGGGTTCCTCGGCGGATTTTTTGTGAATGCTTCAACAACCCTTCGCTACGGGGGCGGTACGGATGATTTGAATCGGTTCCTGAAGCGATTATCGCGATGCCGAGGAGCACGTTTGGTTGTGGTCAATCAGGATTCTCATATTGGCCAAGATGCAACTTGGCGATTGCATCATTCGGCTTGGGGAAATCCCCGTCAATTTACGGTTTCTATCAATTCCAGTTCACCTCATTTTGACAAGCACCGCTTGGTGATACCTGAGATTGGAGTCGAGTCCGGTGCGTATCGAGGTGATCGCCTTCCGGATATTCTGGGAGAGGGACTCGATTGTGTTCCTGACGAGCGCCAACAGGGTTCGCTGCCCTGATCGAGAAGTGCCCAGAGTGCGTGTTGAACAGGCTTATTGAAACCGTTCATTGAACAACGTCACGGGATCGTAGTTTGGTTTGCCGTAGAGTTTTTGTTGCCGCTCGACGCGACAATTCGGATAGAAATCGAAGATGTCGCCACCACCTAAGATCCGCGGGTCGCCCTGGGCGCTGAGCTCAGTCTCGAGTTGTTTCCATAGCCTGTCCTTAGTGCTGGCGAATTCCTGGCTTGCCGCAAGGTTGTTGATACAGTCCGGGTCATTGACGATGTCGTAAAGTTCTTCTTCTGTCCGTTTTCCAAAACTCAATTGGTAGAAATGGCTGTTTGTAGGATCGCTTGACAGTGATTCGATGAAACTCTTGGTGGGAGAGCCGTCGCAGTTGAGGAATCCGTATTCCGGATTGCCGACAGGCCAGCGGTGAGGTTTGAAGTTGCGAACGTAGAGAAATTGGTCATTGCGAATCGCTCGCGCCGGGTAGGCCACCGATAGGCGATCTCCGTCGGTTCGTCCGATATCGTGACGTTCTTTTCCAAGGAGAGTGTGATCTCGTTGAGGATCGATGCGACCGGATTGGTGAGAGAGCAGCTGGGTGGCGAAACTGGCACCAGTCATTTGAGACGGGGCAGGGATACCTGCAAGTTCTAGGAGTGTTGGTGCGAGGTCGGGAAAGGTGATGAAATCGGTAACGACTCGACCGGCTTTGATTCGTGCTCCCCAGCGGGCAACGAAAGGAATGTGAAAGGAGTCTTCGTAGAGCTGCCCTTTGACCCGAGGGAAGGGCATGCCATGATCTGAGGTTGCGATAATAAGGGTGTTTTCTAAGAGTCCTTGCTGCTCTAGGAGTCTGAGTGCCTTCCCGATTTGAGTGTCATACCACTCGACCTCTAGACCGTAGTCAGCCAGGTCTCCTCGAATTTCCGGGGTATCAGGATAGTAGGCTGGAACCTCGACCTTTGAAAGATCTCGACCCGCTTTCTTCCAGTTGTCCTTACCATAGCCTCGGTGAGGTTCATGGGTGCCTAGCCAGAAACAAAAAGGCTTGTCTTTTGGTCGTTCGGTGAGGAAATCGCTGAAGTTACGCCCATAGTCCTTATTACTCATTCCCCGATAGGGTGCTTTGAGGGTGTGCCGATTGAAGGGATGGCCAGCCGGATTGCCGTCGGCCTTGAAGCCTTTCTTTCCAACGTCAACGCTGCGGTGTATTCCTGGGCCCCATCCTTTGCCAGTAAATCCAATCGTGTAACCGCTCTCTTCAAGGAGATACGGATAGAAAACCCATTTTTCTGAAAGAAAGGGATTGTGATTGCAGGCTTCTTCAAGTTGCCATGAATAGCGCCCGGTCAGTAGGCAGGCCCGGGCTGGCGCACATTTAGGATTACAATTGTAGGCTTCGGTAAACGTGACGCCCTCAGCCGCGAGTCGGTCGAAATGGGGCGTTTTGATGTACTGGCACCCATAGGTGCCGAAGCTGTCGCGCGACGCATCGTCTGCGATAAGGAAGAGAATGTTGGGGCGTTCCGCAGTCAGAAGCGGCGTGAATAAGAGCGCAGTCAGCACTGCCAGTAGTCGGCATTTCATGGATTGAGAAAGTTTGATCGATCAATCGGTGAAAGTCAGTATCCAATTTCTCAGAGCCTCGCCTGGCATTCACTCCAGGCTGAGGGCCTCATCGGTTGTCCAGCCTTTTTCGGTGAGGTAAGCGGAAATGATTTTCGCGACTTGCTCGTTCCCTGCCGCATTCCAATGTTGTTCTCTGGGGTGGTAGAGCTTATTGCCGCTCTTCGTTGCAGCGCTAAGCGCCGGAAGGAGATCGATCATTGCAAGCTTGTATTCTGTAGCGAAGTCCATGAGTAGCTTGTTTGGAAGATCGGCTTGGTAGGCGTGAGCGTTCTCTCCATAATCATCGATCATTGCCAGCCAGAGGGGTTCGTCGACTTGATACATGGAGGGAGCTATGACATAGAGTATGGGAATCCCGTTTGAGGCGGCGAGTAGCTGCATTTCCAGGAGCAAGAGTTTCATGCTTTGGACGAGCTGCTCGGTACCTTCCCAGGGAGTTCGAGCACAGAGATAGAATTCCGGGGGGGTAAGGTCGCTGGGGCGGTGCCCGTCGGCCCCTGCTTCGTATCGGTAAACTAGATCGTTGATAGTGTGATTGACGAGGCTTACCACGTGAAGCCGTCGGAGGGAATCAAGGGGGCTGGCCTTGAGGCGTGCTCTTTGTTGAGGCGGGAGAATTTCGAGCGTGGTTGTTGCTTCGCGTGAGATGACGGGACGGGGATAGATCCAGCTCGTGTTAATGTTGTCCGTAAAATCGTTTCGAAGATAGAGAACCACGATTGCTAGGTCACAATCGTGAAGTTCGAATTGCTCCCTCATCAACAGGAACTCTTGGGTTTGACCGTAACCGTTGACCCCGAGATTGAGAACACTGGTGTTGGGAAGTAGTGCTTCCATGTGACGGGTAAACACGTCGCTGTCCTTGACGGTGAGATTGCTCACGAAGGAATCGCCGAAGCAAAGAATGGTCTTCTCCTGAGATGCCTGTCGGGAAAATGGGAGATCTCGAAACCCGTCTTCGTTAATGGTGGCATAGTGACTGGCCTCCCCTGACCACGAGATGGGAGCTTTAGATCCGGGAACGAAGCGCCAGCCGAGGGCTATGTCTGGCTCAAAGAGGTCGTTGTGACCGTTGTATTGTGGTTGGAAAGTGCGAAGGAGTGCTTCTGCCACTATTACTGCGATCAGGATCGCGACGCCCGCCAATAACCACTGCTTCCGCTTCTTCGGGAAACCAAACCAACATCCGATCAGCCCGATGATGATAGCGAAAGCGAGTGCGAGTTTGATGATTTGGGGTGTGGTCACGAGAGCGTGTGTGGTAGGGGAGTATGGAGCTTATCTCTGAAGCCTGCCTTTGTTGGAACCTTGGAGCCTTGTGTCCCTAAGGGATCCGATATCGGCGAACGGCGGGAAGTTTTCTAGACGGTCGACATGGTGTTCCTACCAGGGTAAGAAAAAAGACCGTCGCGCTCGTGGAGCCGACGGTCTTTGATTGAGCGGATCAAGCAACAACCCACGAACCTCGATAGTCGCGTGTCATCCACGAGGGGTGCCCAGATCCTTTTTTGAATTTTAGTCGGATGGGATCCCAGAGGAGAGACTGGCGGTGATAGTAGGATTGATTCATCAAGTGACAACAGATGGCCGAACGGGCTCCAATACCTTCGTGGGTATTGGGTTTCTTTCGGCTACGCATGCAGTTGATAAAGTCAACGATGTGGTTGCTGCTTTCGTAAAGATGGATTTTTTTATCCTTCAAGAACATGGATTCCGCTTTGTCCAATTCTGAATCGCGTGCCTTGCGTCCGTCAGGATGGTTGAGGTTTCCAGCGAGTTTTTTTCCTTTTCGGCTGATCGCGAATTCACCGCGTGAGACTTGGACATCCCCGTCAGTTCCAAAGAAATGCGCCCCGATGCCTTGGCCATGCGCCACAGTGATACCTCCTTCGTATATTAGTTGAGCGCCGTTCATTGCCTCTGTTTCAGCTGGAGGCACGGCAGCGATCGGGCCGGATTCGTCGGTGCCGAGGCCCCATTGGATGATGTCGAGATGGTGGGCGCCCCAATCACAGACCATGCCGCCACCGTATTCTTTGTAGTTTCTCCAGCTAGGAAAGTGCTTGTGAACGCCGCGTGGACTCAGGATTGAATTGTAGGCCCGCAATGGCCCTGGCCCAAGCCACATATCCCAATCAAGACCCGGTTCCATGGGTTCTTCAGGGAGATCGCAAGGGACTCCGGGAGGTCCAAAATTGACAGCGCCACGTGTGATTTTTCCAATGGCTCCGTTTCGAACCAGTTCACAGGCGACTCGGAAAATTCGTGAGGAGCGCTGCATGGACCCCGTTTGGAGGATGCGTCCGTTCCGCTCAACGGCGTTCATGACCGCGATCGATTCATGGATGTTGTGGGTCAAAGGTTTTTCGCAATAGACGTCTTTTCCGGAATCAAGCGAGGCGATGGTTTGGTAGGCGTGCCAGTGATCGGGGGTTGCGATACAGACGGCATCGATATCGTCGCGCTGAACGAGCTCGCGGAAGTCATTGTAGTCGGCGCACTCGGTATTATCGTACTTGCGATCGATTTTTTGTTTGGCGTCGTCTCTTCGATTGCGATCAACTTCCGCGACCGCAACAACGCGAACGGAGTTATCGCGCATGAAGTTATTGAGCAGCCCTCCACTTTGTTTTCCTAGCCCGATAAACCCGACGTTGATCCGGTCATTGGGCTTGGTTGCTGCTGAGAGAATTCCCGAGGGAAGAATCATCGGGGCACTGACGGCAATAGCCGTCGCCTTAAGGAATGACCGGCGGTCGGATGCTTTGGGTTTCATTGGGCGTCAGTTTATCGCGTGGGATTGATTCGATGAAAGCCTAAATGTCACGAGCTGAAGAGAGAAGCAATGGCTCGGGAAAGATCTTCTTATCAGTAGCTTCAATGTTTGATTCCTATGAGGCGGAGGTTTGCCAGAAAAAGAGGTTACCTTTTGATTGGGAATGGGATAGACTACCGCGATTCCATGAATGTGAGCTCGGATCAACAGCGATTCCATCAATGGCGACTGGTACTTGTGGCTATATCCTTGCTTGTCGGCCTGCCTTTAGTGTGCGCTCAGACGCAAGGGCCATCCTTCGAACTCCAGGTGTTACCAATTCTTAGTGAAAACTGCTTTCACTGTCACGGTCCCGACGAGAGGCAACGAAAAGCGGGGCTGCGTTTGGACTCGTTGACAGCCGCGAGTTCGCTCCTCAAGTCCGGGGCACGAGCAATCGTGCCAGGAGACTCGTCTTCCAGTGAGTTGATTGCTCGCATTCATAGTGCTGACCCTGATGAGGTAATGCCGCCGGACGATTCGGGTAAAGCGCTCTCTGCTGCCCAAGTTTCGGTATTGGAGCGATGGATTCAGCATGGCGCGAGCTATTCGGTTCATTGGGCCTATCGTCCGCTTCAAGATAGTGCGGTTCCTACGCTGGCTTCGGGCTTGGAGGCGCTAAATGCGATCGATGGATTCGTATTTTCTCGCTTGGAACGAGAGGGCGTTAAACCTGCTCCTTCCGTCGATCGTTATGGGCTAATCAAGCGCTTGCATTATGATTTACTTGGCCTTTTGCCTTCGCCAGAGGACGTGCAATCATTCGTAGAGGATGGTCAGCCGAACGCCTATGAGCGGCTTGTAACGCGTTTGCTCGAATCGGAACATTTTGGCGAACGCTGGGGGCGACACTGGCTAGACAAAGCGCGCTATGCTGACTCGGATGGGTATGAAAAAGACAATCCTCGACCTCATGCGTGGAAATACCGAGATTGGGTGATTCGTGCTTTCAATGATGATATGCCCTTCGACCAATTCACGATCGAACAGCTTGCTGGAGATCTCCTGCCGGAGGCCACGGAAAATCAGTATTTAGCAACGGCGTTTCATCGACAGACGCTCACCAATACTGAAGGGGGAACGAATCGTGAGCAGTGGCGTGTCGCGGCAGTCATGGATCGGACGGAAACGACGGGATCTGTTTGGTTGGGCTTGACCGTTGGTTGCGCGCGCTGCCATACCCATAAGTACGACGCGATCTCCCACCACGAATACTATCAACTCTATGCCTACTTCAACAATGGCGATGAGACGATCAAGCCAATGGCGAAATCTCACTCCGCGCTGGTTCACTATGAACAGCAGAAACCAAAATATGATAGACAATGGAGTGGATTGGATCAGCAAATAGAAGCACGTATCGCGTCGCTCGAATCTAGTCGTACACAATGGGAAGCACAGTTACGCCAGGCCCTCTTGGCAGGTAAGGTCGAAGGCATTTCTGATTCTCTGAAGGAGGCCGTGTTGAAAACTGAGGCTGCTCGGGACGAAAAAGAGATCAAGACAGTTCGAGACTATTTCCATCAGCAAGATGAGGCTCTCGTATCGCTTCGACGGTCTGCTGAGGAACTCAAGAAGACGGAACCCAAGTCCCCATATCTCAATATTCGGATCGTCACTCAACGAACTGAAGAGGCGCGGACAACCCATGTCCTAGAACGTGGTGAATTCTCGAAGCCTTTGGATGAAGTGATTCCGGGGGTGCTTTCGGTTCTCCCTGATATCGAACCTCGAGTGCCTGAGAGTGTCGGTGACCGACTTGATTTCGCTCGCTGGCTGGTTAGCGAAGAGAATCCCTTAACTCCCAGAGTGATTGTGAATCAAATTTGGGCGAACCTATTTGGGGAAGGCTTGGTGGCAACAAGAAATGATTTTGGCGTTCGGGGTGAGTTGCCTAGTCATCCGGCTCTCTTGGATCACTTGGCGAGAACCTTCATTGATCGGGGGTGGTCTCGCAAAGAATTGATTCGTTATATTGTAATGTCGGCGACCTATCGACAATCGTCTCATCATCGACCGGAATTGCTCGATCGGGATCCGAAAAATCGCTGGCTTGCTCGACAAAATCGATTTCGGGTTGAGGCTGAGATTGTTCGCGATATCTATCTTGATGCTGGGGGCTTGCTTTCTAAGACGCTTGGAGGCCCTAGCGTCTTCCCGCCTACAAGTAAGGATGTGGTGGCACTGACCTACAATAGCAGTGTAAAGTGGAATGTTAGTCCGGGAGAAGATAAGTATCGTAGGGGCATTTATACCTTTTTCAAGCGCACGGCACCGCATCCCAATCTCATGACCTTTGATTGCCCTGATTCTAACACCACTTGCGTGGAGCGGAATCGATCGAATACACCGCTTGCAGCCTTAGCGACGCTCAACAATGAGGTGTTTGTCGAGGCGGCAAGAGGGTTTTCACATCGGGTGTTGAGCTGGGAGAAAGCGAATGACCGTGAACGAATGCATGCCGCCTTCCTGGCGGCGACGATTCGTAAGGCTGGACCAGAGGAGCTCGACGCTCTCATGGATCTCCTATCCGTGTCGTTGGCTTATTATCGAAAGCATCCAGAGGAAGCTCAGCGGTTTCTAGGCGGGGTGTCTCAAGAAGGGCGCAATCCGGTCGATGTAGCGGCGTGGGCGGCGACGCTAAGAATCGTTTTGAATCTGGATGAAGTGATCACTCGATCATAGTTCTTGAGAGATTAGAGGAGACGATGAATCGATCTGAATACGTAAGAGAATTGGGCCGACGGGAGTTTCTGACGACGACCGCGTCTGGGCTAGGGGCGATGGCACTGGGAGCCCTCTTATCAGAAGAAGGGGTCTTAGGGGCCCCGGCCGTAGGTGGGGGAAGGAACGTCAATCCCTTGACACCCCGTTCGTCTCATTTTGAACCTAAAGCCAAGGCGTGTATTTCCATTTTCATGGCGGGAGCACCGTCGCAGCTGGATTTGTTTGATCCAAAACCGAAACTCAATGCCATGCATGGTCAGGGCTTGCCGAAGTCGATTCTTGATCAAGCACGATTTGCCTTTATCAAACCGGACACCGCGACGCTCATGGGATCGCCTCGAACCTTCAGAGCACACGGTCAATCAGGGACGGCCTTTAGTGATTTGCTTCCCCACTTGGGAAGCTGCGCTGATGACTTACTCATGGTTCGTTCCATGCATTCCGAAGAGTTTAATCATCACCCTGGACAGCTGATGATGCAGTGTGGTGTGTCTCGCTTCGGGATGCCTACGATGGGATCCTGGATGGCTTACGCGCTGGGGAGCGAATCTGCTGAATTACCTGGCTATGTTGTGCTAACCGCTGGGCGGGGATCGAGTGGTGGCGCGACGCTTTGGCAGAGCGGGTTTTTGCCTTCAACCTACGGCGGCGTAATGTTTCGGAATCAAGGGGAACCAGTCCTGAATCTCAAGTCGCCGGATGGATTGCCCCGCGGACTCCAGGATAAAGGGCTGGAGGTGCTCAATGGGATCAACCGGCGGCGCTATGCTGAGGTGCATGATCCTGAGATCGCAGCTCGAATTGCGAACTATGAGTTAGCCGCTCGCATGCAATTGGCCGCGCCTGAGTTGATCGATCTTTCTGGGGAATCTCAGCAAACGCTGGATCGATATGGCGTCGGTCGCCCAGAGCCGGAAGGGAAGAATTTTCGCGGCTCACTGCCTCATCTCAATACTTACGATGCCTTCGCTCGCAATTGTGTGCTCGCGCGACGCCTTGTCGAGCGTGGCGTTCGTTTTGTGAATATTGTTCATGCGTCGTGGGATCAGCATAGCGAACTTGATAAGAACTTGGGATATAATGCCGGGGCAGTGGATCAGCCCATCGCTGGTCTGATCAAAGATCTCAAGGATCGAGGAATGCTCGACTCAACGATGGTGATCTGGGGTTCTGAGTTTGGTCGAACGCCTCTGGGGGAGAATCGCGCCGGCCGCGATTCAAACACAGGGCGCGATCACCATCCTCTTGCGTTCACTAGTCTCCTTGCTGGTGGAGGGATAAAGGGAGGGCAGGTTTATGGAGCGACTGATGAGATCGGGTGGGGGATCGCTGAGAATCCAGTCCATGTGAATGATTTCCATGCCACGATTCTTAATCGCTTTGGATTAGATCATTTAAAATTGACCTACCGCTTTCAAGGTCGAGATTTTCGATTGACGGATGTTGGCGGCAAGGTGATCAAGGAATGGCTCGCGTAGTGCCGTGCGATTGAGCTGCGCGACAATGCCCGGGATAGAAGAGGGGAATGAACCAGCGCTATTGGGATAAACTTGCCAAATCCTTTTCGAAGGACGTGATTGAGTTGGCGAAGGAGGATCGGAATGGCGTGTTGTTGGAAGAGTTGGATAAGCTTGCTTCTAGACGAAAGACTGTCACGGACTTGGGTTGTGGCCCAGGCATCTTGATCCCGGAGTTGGTAAAACGTTTTAGGTCCGTCTGTGCTGTTGATTTTTCAAAGAAGCTATTGGCGGTTGCTGCGCAACGCTACCCAGACCCCAAAGTAACTTTTCTTCAAGCCGATCTAACTCAGCCGATCGAACCCGACTCTCCCTCTGATGTGACGGTGTGTTCGAGCGTGTTGATTCTAGCATCACGAAAAAAGCGCCGCCGAGTCATGGAATCGATTGTTCGGTTCACACGAAAGGGTGGCACGGTGATTGTGACGGTGCCGTCGCTCGAATCCTGTATCCATGTCTACCAGACACTCGTTCGCCTTCGAAAGGAGTTGGGGGGAAACAACGGGATGTCACGTCCTGAGGCTCGGCGGCAGCTGGCCGCGGAACTGCCGTCAGTCTTAGATGGGAATGTCTCGATACGAGGCGTGCTGACAAAGCATTGGATGCAGGACGAGATCACGCAGCATATTGCCGATGCTGGGCTCACAGTGGAGCGGGTTCGGAGGGTTGATTTTAGTTGGGAAAGCGAGATTGATGCCGCTCCAGATTGGTTGGGAGCGCCGTTCCCTTGGGATTGGATGATCGTTGCTCGACGTTAGTCAAACGCTGAGTCATGCCTTCATTCTCAGTAGTGTCGTTTGCCCGTTGACTTTTTGAACAGGGTTCTGGACATTCGTCAGACTATGGGCAACACCATTCTTACTAGAAAACTCACTTCCGGTTCGCGAACGAGAATGCCACTCGCTGGCTTTACTCTTATCGAGCTGCTCGTCGTGATTGCGATTATTGCGATTCTCGCCGGAATGTTGTTGCCAGCGTTGGGAAAGGCCAAGGCCAAGGCGCAAGGGATTTCTTGCATGAGCAATCTGAAGCAGATGCAGCTGGCCCACTTGATGTATCCGGATGACAACAATGACACGCTCACAAAACCAGGAAATAGCGGTGATGAACTCTACGCCTGGGTGGGCGGCTGGATCGACTACAGTGCCAGTAATACAGACAATACGAACATTCAGGACCTCTTGGACCCTGAACGGGCCAAGTTTGCACCGTACCTACCTTCAGCGAAGGTTTACAAATGTCCGGCCGACCGAAGTTCTGTGAAGATCAACGGGACTCTTCATTCGCGAGTTCGGTCGATGGGTATGAGTCAGGCGATGGGGGGGCCGGGAGGTTGGTTGCCTGCGCCGAAATACAAGATTTTCACGAAAAGTTCTGACTTTAGCAATCCCGGCCCTTCTCAGCTCTATGTGCTTCTTGACGAACACCCCGACAGTATCAACGCCGGTGGCTTTGCGAATCAGATGGTTGAGACCCCGGCCAGTGCAAGGATCATCGATTATCCCGCCAGTTATCACAACGGAGCCGCTGGGCTTTCGTTTGCGGACGGACATTCTGAGATTAAGAAATGGAACGACCCACGGACGGTAGAGCAGGTGCGGTATAAACTGATGCAGCTCAATGTCGCTTCGCCGAATAATCGTGATATGATTTGGCTCTCGGATCGCACGACTGTCCTTCGCGTTCCGTAGGCAAATTGAAGCGGCGATCGCTCTAGCTGCAATCGTGATTCAATTTGCTAAGGAAGCAGCGCGGCCGATCTTCAACTGCAGTGATGGTCGTCTCTTTTCAGTGCAAGACTAGCCGTCAGATCGAAAACGATCTTGAAGGGTTGATTCCAGCTCAGCGACCTGGTCATACAGCTGTTCACGACTTTCCTGTTGTGAATCAGCTTCGCTGAGATCCCAGGCTTCTGAAAGAGCGGATTCGCATTGATAGGACAAGGGAAGCGATTCATCCAACTGCTCGAGCTGTGACAGCAATGTCTTGATGCTTTGGATGAGAGATTTCACTTGCCGGATTTCCTTCAACGCCTCAGTGGGGGCCGTAAGTGCGATCTTCACGTCTTTGAGTAGCTGACATTCAAATTGCCGACAGCCTCCGGGCCGGTCATTGTATAGTTGACAGTCTCCATCGCGATAGGCGAGGCAAGGTTGCTGCATAAAGATTCGCCCGCTTCGCTCTTCGTAGCCGATGATATTCTCGATAGGCGTCAATTCCTGCTTTGAGATAACGACGTCGGCGAAGAGGCTGCCGTCGCAACACAATCCACATTGACGACAGAGGATGCTTTCTGGACTTGTTTTGTGTTCCATTACTCGATCGTCAGCTCATGAATGGACCAATGAAGTCCTTGCTTTCTTCCTGTTTGGGTAATGCGAAGTTTTTTGGCCTTGATCGGGGAAAGGCGAATCTCGGTGATTGGGTCGTCTCCGATTCCCTTGAAAATTGAATCGCTCCAAGTCTTCCCATCTTCTGAATAGATCACTTCAAACTTCTGGGGCCAGTCATTTCTTGATCGCGTCGTGTCGAGGGTGATTTTTCTCACCGGAATGATTGCCGGAAACTCGATCTCAATCCACATGCCTGGCTTCTGGGCTTGGTCAGTGGAATAGCGCGTCTTGGGGTTTCCGTCGATTGCCGCCCTTACGCTCCGTTTGCCGTGACTGGCGCTTAGGGTCCATTCGCTGGGGTTAAAGATAGCTAGCTCGTCTTGGGTCCAAGGGGTAAGGCGGTCCTTAGTCAGTTCGCGAATCGCTTTGATGTCCGAAGCTTCGATCACATTAGATTCGTTGCCCCATGAATTTCGGATGAAGGTTAACACGTTGGCAATCCATTGATCATCGAACGAAGCCATCGGAACCATGAGAGCTGCGTAGGTTTTTCCATCGACGGGGCCAGTCAGTCCATGGAGGAGAATTCTCGCCAAGGCCTGTGTGCTTCCGGTGACACGCTTGGAAGAAACCAAGGATGGTGCCATCGTCTGGTCGGTATCTGGAATAGGGGTGCCAAGACCGTCTTCACCGTGGCATGCGAAGCAGAGCGTGCGATAGTTAGCCTGTCCCTGTTTGATAGCCTCTGCCTTGAGTTTGTTTTCCCGCTCTAAAGCCTTCTCGCGCGCGATCTGTTGGAGTCGTTTGAGTTTCTTGTCTTCGTAGTCTTGAAGGATGTGGCCGATTGCCTCATTGCCAGGATGGGCTTCGACGATCTGAGTAGTGAGCTTGGACCCGTTCTCCACGTTGGCCTGCTGATAGGAGAGAAGGGCTTGGATGGCAACGTTGGGATCGGATTTGATCGCGAGATGCTGAACCGCTTTCGTAATCTCAGAATCGTTCTTGACCAACCACGGTTCTGCGATCCGAATGGCTGCCGATTGAACCTGCCAGGCATCATCCTTGAATCCTTGGGTGAGGATCGCTTTGGTTATCTTATCGAGCCCTTCGAGCGTCCAGAGTGCGTGAAGTCTTCCACGCCATTCTGAGTCGTTCCTCATTACGGATTCGATAAGGCTGGTAGCCGTGGGATCTTTGCGAAGGATAAGGAGTTTTTGAGCCGTATCGCGTCGCCATCCGTTTTGGTGGCTGAGATTGGCCACTAAAGTTTCGGTGTTGGTGTCCTTGAGATTTGGGAGGGGAGGACGCTGATAGTTTTCGTGTACGACGCGATAGATGCGTCCTCGTCCGATGTTCTTATCAAGTCCGTAGGCTGCGACGACAGGACGAAGGTAGGAACCCTCTCGGACCCAGGCGCCCTCTTGGATGATTCCGCGATACATGTCTACGATGTAGAGACATCCGTCGGGACCTGTTGCCGAATTGATAGGGCGAAAATTGGGGTCACTGGAAGCGATGAACTCTTCTTGATCATAGGCGTTCTTCAAGACCGTTTTTCCGTCCTCATTGAGTACTTTCGCTCGACGAATCAGGCGGCCGACAGGTTCGGGAATGATGAGGTCTCCGTAAAAATCCTGGGGCAATTGGTCACCTCGGTAGATGCTCTGTCCTGCTACCCCGGTAAACCAATTTAGCGTGTTATCATCACGCAAACGCCTGCGTCCGCCTTGGGTGTCTGGGATGTCATCAATTGGCCAGCAGATACGGAAACCATCGGAGAGTTCTCCTGGCATTCGAATCTTGCCGTAGAGGATCGGCTGCTGGAAGTCCATCGCTGGGGTCTCGCCTCCAGCGGTGGAGTAGTAGAGCTTGCCTATATCATCTTTGGCGATGCCCCATTGACCGGATCCATGGGAGAGATTCTCCCGTTCGACGATACCTCGAGTGAATCGGTATCGGTGGCGGGAATAGGTGGTGTAAATCCAATTGTCGATATTCCACAACAGGCCACTTGGTTGGTGTTCAAGGTTTCCGCCTCGTGGTCCCCCTTTGTGCCAAAGAGATTTCTGATCGGCGACGCCATCTCCATCCGTGTCTCGGTAGCTCCAAAGGTCGAAGGTATTTGTTTCCCTCACGATAATCTCATCGTCAAGTGCGAGCACCATGCGCGGAAGGAGGAGTTGATCGATGAACACCGTCCGCTTATCCATCCTCCCGTCCCCGTCTGTATCCTCTAATCGGGAGACCCGACTGCGTGGCGTGAGCTCGTCGTTGCCATCAATATCCTGCATGTATGTGAGCATTTCTGCCACATAGAGGCGCCCTCGCGCGTCCCATTCGATCAACACGGGTTCTTCGATCATCGGTTCAGCGGCCACAATCTCGAGTCGATAACCAGGCTCGGCAAACCGCATGGTTGCTAAGGTTTCTTCGGGACTCAGCATTGGCACCTGGCGCGCCTCAGGAAAGGTGGTGAGATTCTCGGCTCCTTGGGTGGTTAGAATAGTGGTGGCGAGGAGTAGACCGAGCGAATAATATCGCGAAAGGGGAGCCGGTTTGGTGGAATGTTGGAGCCGCATAGAGGTCAAATGATCTTGTGTTTCTGAGCTTGGGGGCCTCCTGAATTCGTATCGCGTTGCTTGTTCTATGAATCGGGCAACGGTTCTATTTGGGAGGAAAGGGCACATATCCGCTCAAGCTGAGGGAGACCTTAGAATTGCAATTGCTAGTTGTCCAGTATCTGTCTCTTATACACATCTGACGCTGCCGACGAGCGATCTAGTGTAG
>CAJXVR010000192.1 GCA_913061285.1 uncultured Verrucomicrobiota bacterium
GTATAAGAGACAGATTCGTGGCTTCTTCAAACTTTGGAAGAACCAAAGACTGAAAAAGTGGGCTATTGGGAGTTTGTAGCCATTCGCCAAGACCCAGACGCGTCCATATTCCTTCACGGACTTCAAAGGAATTGTCAATCGTTGTCACGGGCCTTGCCTGCAAAAAATACAGCGTCCCGTTTTCGATCGACCACTCGATGTCTTGAGGAGTTCCAAACTCGCGTTCAATCTTTAGTGCCTCGTCCGATAACTGCTCTACTTCTTCAATCGCCAAAGGTCCGAAGGAGGAGGCCGTGTGTGTTTCCCCTTTACCTTTCGGCAATCTGAATTCGACAGGAGTGACAGCACCAGACACCAAGTTTTCTCCGATGCCGCGAACTACATTGACCAACATATGATTCAGATCCCCCTTTAGCGGATCAATTGTGAATAATACTCCCGACGTTGCAGGTTCAATCATCTCTTGGATGACAACCGCCATTCCAATTTGATCATCACTAATACTTAGCTTTTTTCGATATGCAATAGACTCTGCCGACCAGAGTGATAGCCAACATCGCTTGACTGCATTTGTCACCTCGCCAAGATCGAATCCAACATTCAAGAAGGAATCATGTTGCCCCGCAAAACTGGCAGATTCGAGGTCCTCCGCGGATCCAGAAGAACGCACAGCGAGTTTCTTGTCGTGACGAAGCATTTTTAGCCCCCGAGACAGTTCCTCCACAACTTCGGTAGGGGCTGATTGATCCAAAAATGCAGTCTCCAAATCAACTCGACTGTCAGAGGGTGTCTTCTCTTCCAGCCCTAGTGAAATATTTTTCAAACTCCGAATAACCTTCGCCACTTCTTTTTTCTCCGAAAACATTCTATATGCAGCGGTCCCAATCACACAGAATTCAGGAGCTACCACTCCCGCAGACACTAGATTTCTCAAGCCAACTGCTTTGCCGCCCACGTTGTCGAGGGTCCATTTTGAATCTTTATCTCCTACATACGTTAAATATTGCATTGTCAGAGGGGTTAACGAATGTTGGTAATTCTATCAAAAACCTTACGTTTTAGAAAACTGTTTGAATTTTCAGACAGCCTCCTTACTTCGTTCTTTTTAATTATTTCACAGCCCGTTTAATAGGCGACTCGAAGAGACCTCCAATCTGCCCTCCAACCCCCACCAGTAGCACGAGCAATACATAGGTCTCATCTCGAATTGGAGCTCCCAGAACTAAGGTAAACGGATACACCAACATTCCGCTTCCCACGCATCCAACTTAGGCTCCCCCGTATTCTTTCCGTGTATTGACGGTGGAAATGGCAATTCAGTGAAAGCACTTCCCTGGAGGGCCTGCAGTGATATTGCGAAGGACTGTCAGCAAAATCAGGACGACAACACACGCTCTTCCGTCTTCGAGATCTCTTATTAAAGTTAAGTGAGAGAGACTCCACGGGATGTAGATCGTGCCAAAACTTAGCACGAATGCCTCATGTATGACTCTTACATGATTTTCACCGTTGAGAGCTCATGTCGCTGATGCGAAAAATACAAATACTACGCTTAAAGCAGATGCAGATGCTCCCCAGATACAAAACAGCACTAGGATGATGAACCCGAGGCAGCAACCAAACCCTCTGGCCATCGCTGCCGTGAGACTAGGATACCCCCTCCACCCATTTCTTGGGTGTCAGTTACTTATGAGACAACAAGCATGTCCAACTACATTATCAGCGCTTTGGCTGGCATATGAACTCTCTACACGAGGGACCTGCTGTCTCAGAAGCCAACTCCGGGGAGTTGTTCAGTCGCCAAGATTTTTGGTCTGCACCCCGATTTTACACCGGCCATCCTCTCGAAGCTCCATACGTTTGGAGAAGCGTTCTCTGTCGATCGCGAACACTTCGTCAAAGTCAGGCACAGAATTCACAAGTTGGTAAAGCGCTTCACCAACTGGGTCGTTTGCTTCGACAATCCGGTAATAGACCCACCGCCCTTCTTTGGAGCCTTCAATCAGCCCGGCCTGCTCCAACACCTTGAGATGCTTCGAAATGTTGTAAATCCGTTCTTGGAGAGTGTCGACAAACTCACAGACACATAGTTCTGAGCCCGTGGAAACCAAAAGGCGGAGCATGCGTAACCGGGTTTGATCAGAAAGGGCTTTAAAGGCGTTGCCGACGCCTTTTCGATCAAGAGACGTCGATAGAGAATTGGCGATTGACAATGACATAATATCGTAACAGCATCACTTGCATGATAGCGCAACTATTCGAATGCTACTCAAACGCAGCAATCTTTGCAACAACGACAAATCAACATTTTGAAAATCAAGAGGTGATGTCATGAAACGTTTTTTCGATTGGCAAAGTGCCAGCGTGCTGGCGATTGTGGCTGCCCTTGGAATCACTGGTTGCAAAAAGCAAGCCTCGGTAGAGGATGAGAACGAAACTCCGAACGTTGACGTTGTTGCCCATGCCCACGTTACGGCCTCCGAAACGTGTTTCATTTGCGATGCGTCGAAGCGTGATTCGGGTCGCTTATGGTGCGCCGAGCACAGCCGCTACGAAGATCGGTGCTGGATTTGCCAGCCACAGCTAGAAGATAAGACGCGAATCTTCTGCAAAGAGCATTCGCTTTTCGAAGATGAGTGTTTCCTCTGCCATCCAGAGCTAAAGGAAGGGAGAGAAGGCGAAGAAGCGCCTGAAAAAGAAAGTGCGACCGGGGATAGCCCCACCGCCCTGCATGATGGGCTTTTCTGCAAAGAACATAACGTTCCTGAACGAGAATGCGGCATCTGTCAGCCCCAGTTGGCAACAGCTCTCGGGGCAGGACACGAACTCAAGGTTCGTTTTGAATCCGAGCTATCGGCTGAGAAAGCGGGCGTTGGAACCATTACTGCGAGATCGATCCAATCACAAGCCAGTGTTCATGCAATCTGCGAGGTCAGTTATAACGAAAACAAACTCGCCAAAATCACCCCGCTGGCTTCTGGTATTGTGAAGCGGGTTCTGGTGGATCTTGGAACGGTAGTAATATCAGGAGATGCCTTGGTAGAAATTCATTCGTCTGAGGTCGCAAAAGCGAAAGCCGCCTACGTTTCAGCAGTGGTTGACGCTGAATTGAAGGATGTCGCATGCAAACGCGAGGAGGCATTAGCACAAAAGAAGATCTCATCTCAACGAGACTTTCAAGAAGCAGAAGCCGCATGCAAGACGGCAAAACTGGCTGAAAGCACCGCTCGGCAGACGCTTCAAAACTATGGGTTTACCGACGCTGAAATTGAAGACATTAGACTCGTTCAGGAAACCTCCGCTCTGTTTTTCGTGCGCGCGCCATACAATGGCACGCTAGTTGAACGAGCGGCCGTGGTTGGAGAAGCTACCCAGCCAGGCGATAATCTGTTCACACTGGCCGATCTCTCCAAGATGTGGCTCTCACTCTCGATACCTGCGGATCGCACGACACTCGTCGAAAAAGGCCTCAAAGTGAAAGCGAGTTTTCCCCGTGAGAATGAAATAGAAACCATCGGAGAATTGACGTGGGTGAGTGCATCCATCGACGAAAAAAGCCGCATGCTCAAGGGACGAGCAGTTGTCGACAACACAGACCTTCGGCTTCGATCTGGGATGTTTGGCGAGGCCAAAATCCTTTTGTCATCCGAGCACAGTGCACTAGGCATTCCCAAAGAGGCGATCCAACGCTACGAGAATAATCCCTTTGTCTTTGTTAAGCTTGAAGAGGATCTCTACTCCCTACGTAGAGTTGTCGTTGAACCGTCTTCTGACAATCTTGTCGCTGTTGTCTCAGGGCTCAAGCAACATGAATCCGTGGTCGTAGACGGAGCCTTCACTGTCATGTCTGAGTTTCTGAAATCGAGACTCGGAGCAGGTTGTGTCGACGATTAACCGAAAGCGTCCATGCTGAATAAACTCGTCGAGTTCTCCGTTCGAAATCGACTTCTGGTCATTCTATTTGGTTTTGTTCTCATTGGACTGGGAGCCTACACGCTGACACAAACTCCCGTTGATGCGTTCCCCGACACGACGCCCGTCCAGGTTCAAATCAACACCGTTGCGGCGGCACTCAACCCAGAAGAGATCGAGCAACAAATAACGCTACCAGTCGAGCTTTCCATTGGCGGGCTGCCAGGTCTGTCCAATGTGCGCTCCGTTTCTAAATTCGGCCTCTCACAAATCGTTGCCACCTTTGAGGATGACACGAGCATTACCGATGCTCGGCAATATGTTTCGGAGAGAATCTCAACTGTAGAACTCCCTGAAGGGATCGCACGCCCGAGGCTTGGGCCCATCGCTACCGGGTTGGGTGAGGTCTTTCACTATGTGCTTAGGTCAGAAAATCCCGATCGCTCGCTTGAAGAACTTCGCACCCTCCACGACTGGGTCGTCAAACCCGAGCTCAGGAAAGTTTCCGGCGTCGCTGAGGTAAATTCTTGGGGTGGCTACGAAAAACAGTACCACGTTGTTATCTCCCCTGCTGCCCTGCTCAAATATGACCTCACGCTTGGCGAGGTATTTGAAGCGCTTGAAACCAACAATCAAAACGTCGGAGGTGGTGTGCTCACCTCCGGAGGCCAATCTCGTCTGGTAAGAGGTGTAGGCCGCGTAAGCTCCATCGAGCAAATCGAGAATGTGGTCATTTCGGCGTTTGACGGTGTCCCAATTCGAATTCGTAATGTGGCTGAGTCGGTGCAAATTGACCATGAGATACGACGAGGCGCCGTCACATCTGGAGGCCAAGGAGAAGTCGTGCTTGGGCTTGCATTTATGCTCATGGGCGAAAACGGAAAGGTCGTTACCGAGGAACTAAAAACGAGGCTTTTGAGTGTGCGCAAATCGTTACCACAGGACGTTATCGTCGAGGTTGTTTACGATAGGACCGAACTAACGACCGAGGTGATCCGAACCGTCCAACACAATCTTGCTGCTGGGGCAGTCCTAGTGGTCGTTGTATTGTTTGCCCTCTTGGGCAATCTCAGAGCCGGGCTTCTGGTGGCTGTTGTCATTCCTTTAGCCATGCTCTTCGCGGTCATTGGAATGTATGAATTCGCAATCGCCGCCAGCCTCCTAAGTCTTGGAGCAATGGATTTCGGAATTATCGTTGATGGCTCGGTTGTTATGACCGAATCGAATATGAGGCGCTTATCCGAGAAAGGGCGTGAACTTGGTCGACCGCTTACCGCTTCAGAGAGACTGGACATTGTCGTGGAGTCGGGGAAGCAGGTCGCTCGGCCCATCGTCTTCGGCATGGCGATCATCACCGTCGTGTTCCTTCCCGTGCTTTCGCTTCAAGGCATGGAAGGGAAAATGTTTCGACCCATGGCGTTGACTTTCATTTTTGCGTTGCTCGGAGCGCTCATCATCGCGCTGACACTTTCACCCGTTCTCAGCTACTACTTTCTTCCGAAGCGCGTTGAGGAAAAAGAAGGCCTAATCACACGCGTAATAAACCGTACCTACGCCTCACTCTTATCGCTAGCGCTTCGATTTCGATGGATCATTCTGAGTGTGGCTCTCGTTCTTGTAGGAGCAGCTGGGTGGACATCAACGCGGTTGGGCGGCGAGTTCATCCCCCGCCTCAGCGAAGGAGCCATTGTTCTCAACACCATCCGGCTGGCTGGGGTTTCTCTCGATGAATCCATTCGATACAACACTCGGATAGAAGAACTCCTATTGGAAAAGTTCCCCGAGGAAATCCGACATATTTGGAGCCGCATCGGGACTGCCGAGGTAGCCACTGACCCGATGGGACTAGAGCTCACCGACATTTTTGTTTCATTGCATCCGAGAAGCAACTGGACGGAGGCCAAGACTCAAGCGGAGCTCGTTGCAGCAATGCAGGCTGAAGTCGACGATCTTCCCGGCCTCAACATCATCGCCACACAGCCCATTGAGATGCGGCTTAATGAGATGGTGTCTGGAATACGTTCTGACTTGGGGATTAAGATTTACGGAGACGATTTCGAAGAGCTCGTGCGTATCAGCGATGAAGTCCAGCGTATACTCTTAGAGATTCCCGGGCAATCGGATATTGCCGTCGATCAACTCACGGGACAACCAACACTTCGCATCGAGGTAAATCCCGACACAATTGCTCGTTATGGAATTTCCGGCCGTGAGGTTCTAGACTTTGTTGAGGTCGTCGGCTCACGACAAGTAGGCGAAGTCTTTGAAGGCCAGAGGAAATTCCCTCTTTCTGTTCGACTTCCCGATCGCCATAGAAGCGACGCCCAAGCCCTTGGAGCTACACTTATTCCAACTGCATCGGGTCTTCGATTGCCCCTTCGTGAAGTTACCACGATTGCCGAAGAGGACGGCGTCTCCACCATCAATCGAGAGTGGGGACGACGGCTCATTCGAGTTCAATGCAATGTATCAGGGAGAGATGTTGTATCCTTCGTCGACGAAGCAAAACGCCTCATTGATGAGCGCTTAGAATTACCGGAAGGATACGTCATCGATTGGGGCGGGCAATTTGAGAACCTCGAACGGGCCAAGTTACGATTCATGATCGTCGTCCCTGTGACGCTTGCTCTTGTCTTTGTCCTGTTGTTCTTCAGCCTCAAAAACCTCCGTGAAGTATTGCTGATTTACACTGGCATTCCGTTCGCGGCTGTTGGGGGGATCTTTGGGCTCTATCTTCGTAATATTCCATTTAGTGTGAGCGCTGCGATTGGATTTATTGCCCTCGCAGGCATTGCTGTTCTAAACGGTCAAATCTTAGTGTCCGCAATTCGCTCTTTCATTGCTGAAGGCAAAGAACTTCGAGAGGCTGTCACAAGCGCTGCTCGCCAGCGGCTTCGCCCTGTGCTCGCGACCGCCATTACCGATGCCGTCGGATTTATTCCGATGGCGATCTCAACAGGAGTTGGAGCAGAAGTGCAACGGCCTCTTGCCACCGTCGTCATTGTGGGCGTCTTGACGTCTACGGTCCTCACACTCTTCGTGTTACCGATTCTCTATGTTCTAACGGCGAAAAAGAGCCAGAGAGACGACGTTTTAAAACAAATCGAACCATGAGAGTTGTGCTGAGGCTAATTTGGAAAGGCCGTCCCTGGTTGGCGGCTGGAGTCCTTCTGATAATCACCGGCTGCGCCACAGTCGACCCCTCACTCGATTATGCTCGAACGGCAAAGAAAGTAGAACAAGCGACGGGGCACAGCGGACTCTACAGTGCATTCGACGAATCAAACGGCACAAAACAAAGAATAGATGAACTACTCGACGGAAGCCTCTCGCGGGAAAAAGCCGTAGAGCTTTGCCTCCTCAACAACGCGAGGCTTCAAACGGCCTTGTTGGAGGTAGGGCTTTCCCACGCAGAACTGGTCCAATCGGGGCTGCTCTCCAATCCATCGCTCAATGGCCTCGTCCGACTTCCGGTGGATGCGGGCCAGTCTGCCATTGAAGCCAGTATCGTTCAGAACTTGATTGAACTTTGGCAGATCCCGGCAAAGAAGCGCTTAGCCAAGAAGGCACTTGAAAGCACCGTGATGCGAATAGCCTATGAAGCAGCACGCGCTGTTGTTGAGACAAAGTCAGCTTACTACACAGCGATTGCAGCCAAAGAAATCCTTGCAGTAGAAAAGCAAAATATTGCCACAACGAGAACGTTTCTCGATCTCGTTGCTGCTCAGCAACAATCAGGCTCAGCAACCGAAGTCGACGTGAACGCCGCTCGAGCCGAAGTGCTTGAACAGGAGGTAACTCTTCGTTCAGCACAATTGGCATTTTTTGATTCGAAAAGAAAACTCGCTATCCTTCTTGGACTTGAACTATCCCCCAATGACCTTGATCTCTCAGACCCACTACCTCCCCTGGCCGACTGGACATTCGACGTATCTCAATCAATTGATCTCGCCAAAGAGAATCGCCTCGATTTACAAGCGGCCATCGAAAATGTTCGGGCAACCCAGCAAGCCACATCACTTGAAAAGCGGCTCTTTCTTCGCAACGTAAATGCTGGGATTGGCCTCGAAAGTGAAGGCAGCAACTTCTCCGTCGGTCCGGCCATGAGGCTGCAACTTCCCGTATATGACCAAAATCAAGCACAGATCGCCAAAGCCGAAATGCGCTACGCTCAAGCCAGTCAAACGCTCGAAGCGCTCACTGTGGAAGTAGTTCAACAGGTTCGAGGGGCTCAAGAGGATTATCGTACTGCAAACGATATCGCCCGGTCCTACAAGGAGAGAATCTTGCCACTTGGTGAGAACAGCCTCGATCTGGCCCAAGAGTCGTTCAGATCAGGAAAGACCGGCGTTCTTTCAGTGTTGATCGCCCAGCGAAAACTCTTGTCGGCTAGACGAGAGTTTTTCCAAAAACTCGAACAACTTGCTCTTAGCGTCATCAATATCGAAGCGGCGATTGGACTGCCTGTTTCCAAACTATTTGATGTCGAACAAAAATTGCCGTTGTGAAAATATATTCTTCTTACTACTTCTCACAACGATCATCAAATCAAGTAAAATCATAGAGAAATCCTTCCGAGTGATTTCACTTAACTCGTGATTCCAACATCCATTTCGTCAATTTGCACCAGCTCGCCCGCCTCAGACACCTCACGCCTCCGCCTGACCTGCACGCAGATGAATTCGAGTAAGCAGGCTCGCTCCGTTTACTTTTTGTTTTTCGTTCAACAGCCGTTTTTCCTGAGGAAAGAAAACAATCCGATGGGTATCAATTCCTCACTGTCTCGTGACGGTAAACCGCGCCCCCTGCAAATTCCCTCGCACGTTGTGAGGACCATCCAAACCCAAATTCTTCAGCAGGGCCACCTCCGCTTCTTTCGGTGGAAAGTCTAGAGAAAATTTTGGCTCAAAGGATCGATTTTCGATCGTTTCAAATTGATTTGGTCGGCCCATCGTACTAATTGCGCACAATCTGGTATTGATTGAACAGCAGAGAACTTAGCGCATACACCAGCATCCAAGGCGTCAAGAAAAGAGCCTGTTACATATGCACGCGTCTGACCGTCCGAAACAGCTGTAGAGCTTTCATGAAATCACGTTTCTCAAACAATTGCAGCGGTGCTGTCCCTCCTCAAGCGGGTCTTGGCCACCGGCATAAGAAAACTCGATAGTAGAAACACCACTCTCCAAATCTTCGATTGTTTCAGCAGATGTAAGCTACAAACTCCAACAGCCAATCCGTCGATGAGCGATCCATAGACAAGTAACCTGATCAGTTCTAGAGATCTCAATGGCTAGTAGACAATGACAAAACTACCGTCTGACCTGGTCGCGGCTGAAGCAAAACTCCACTCTGGAACTGACAGCCCTTCTCCGTTTGAGGAGGACAGAAGCTGACCGGTTTGGTCATGAAGTTCCCACTTCAAACTTCCTCCGTTCTTCCAGCCGGCTCCTTCCGACCAAACCAGGATGGTGTCCCCCTGTCGATTCATAGAGAGCGAAGGATGCTTTCCGTTTCGATTTCCGGATTCGATTCCGGGCTGCTTCTTCAGTTTCTGTGATCCAGATAACAGAAGTCTCACTTCCACTCTCGTTTCCGTTTCAGTCGCGAGCAAAACTCCCGAAGGCCCTTCCGCAAACGCGGCACTACTCATTGGACAGGCCTGAATCTCCCATTGGCTGACTTCATGTAGAGAGAAAGACTCTCGCTGATCCCCTGAAACCAACAGCCCCATATCACGATTAACTTCGTTCGCCATCCGATAGAGCAAGTGAAGACGCCCACTTGAGTCCGCAAATCCGCGCATGCCACAGCAACCGCAGGCTCCAGTGGCGCGCGGGTTGGCTTGAGTTTCTCTTTTGAAGGATCTGCCGTCGTCTTCAGAATGAGTCACGTAAACGGCACGACCATACTCGTTCATAGAGCTATCGTCCGGTTTGCCATGCCAAGCAACATAAACATTGCCATACCGGTCCGCCGCAACCGTTCCGCCGCCGTCTAGTCCAGCTGTCCACGTCAACAGATCTCGCTCAGGCTCAAAGCTTTCCTGGTCATCTGACATCCGAGAGTAGAGCATCGGATGCTTTGGATACTTGCCTTCTTCCTGTGCCGGTGTGGCGACCTTACCGCTTCCCATCCAGGCGACGTGAACCCGTTCGCCACGTCCCAATGCCATTTGAGGCCCTCGAATGGTCCCGGCCGCTACAACACTATTGGGTAAATGGTTCACCTTGACAGGCTCTGACCAACTCTCGGACTTTGAATCCCGTTTGACGTAGAACACATCTCCCGCCATCGCATTTCCCTTAAAGTAAACAAGGTGAATTGCACCCGATGGACCGATCTCGAGTCGAGGCTGAATGCCTCCATTCGGCACTCGCAATATCTCAGGGTTCGTATGGGGTTGCGCTAATAGATTCTGTAATAACCCAAAAATTCCGGCAGCGACTAAATACATCAAGATTTTCATACTATTCTCATTTTCCGTTTTTGCTGTTTCCACTGGTTCTCATCTCGAATAGAGCGCCGCTAATATTGACGGTCGAGCACAAGATTAAATGTGATCTTCTACAAGCAGACATTTGTTCAAACGAATCGGGCCATGCAGACGATATCTTCGAATCGCTCGTCCAAGAAACGGGCACTTCTCTTAATTCCTTCAACTGTGAACTTTTCCCGTCGGTAAAAACAAATAGCCCGTTCATTAG
Source organism: uncultured Verrucomicrobiota bacterium (assembly GCA_913061285.1). Lineage (GTDB taxonomy): Bacteria > Verrucomicrobiota > Verrucomicrobiia > Limisphaerales > AAA164-E04 > UBA2970. Next base: position 10,620 of record CAJXVR010000192.1, read on the forward strand.
AGGCGAACACTTCAAGCTCAATTCGGCGAATGCCAATATCACCGGCCTTTTCCAAAGTGGCATCCAACAATTTCCGGCCTATTCCCCTTTCCCGAAATAAGGGGACTAATCCAATTCCTAATACCCCTGTATGACGAAATCCTTCCCTACAATCCCTCGCAACACTACACCAGCCCACAACCTTTTCTTCAACGACTGCCAACACCAACGGAAGTTTATCGACGAGATCTTTGCGTATAGCATGCCTCAGATCATCCCGGGACGGTGGCTTTACAATCGCAAGATACACTCTTTCACTGGCAACTTGCCCCACGCATTCATGAAAGCTTGCGATTAGCTCGGAACTTACAGGCAACAGTCGGACTGGCGCTGAACCGAACAAGACACTAGTGCTGATGCCCGCTGGGGTGCTCCGCCGAAGCTTTCGATGTCACCTGCCCTTCTTTGAGAGCAGCTAGGTATTTTTCAGGTTCCTTATTAAAACCGTCGAGGCAGTCGTTGCAGCAAAGCTTAACTTCCTGACCATTGTGTGTAAGAACGACCGAATCTCCCATCGATCCAAGTGCTTCACCTGAGACAACACATTTGTCCAAAGGATAGGGTTTGGTTTCCATGGCCATCACAGAATCCGTTTCGGCCGGTCTCGTTTGTTCCGAATGCTCATGATCAGCGTGGCCGTGATCACCATGAACGTGCCCTACATCTCCTCCGCTACATCCGACACCCATTGATAGAACTAAAGCAACGATCCCAACTGCTCCAATTGATAGAATTTTCTTCATCGTCTATTTTTCTGTATTTCACGTTTTTCCTGTCTCCTCCTATTCCGAATCATTCAAAGAAGATCCGGAACGAGATTCTGCAACCGATAACTTGCCGAGAACATCGAACACTGCACAATAGAGCACCGGCACCGTAAAAAGAGTTAGCCCAGCGATCATGCCGGATTCGACGTCTCCCAGTTTCGTACGAATTCCAAACTCCTTAACGACACAATAAAGGACTGGCACGACGAAAATACTTACGATCACGACGACCATCCCACCGAACGAAGGAATCGCCATTGGCACCATGATATCCGCTCCGCGACCTGTCGAAGTTAGTACAGGAATCAGCGCCAGCACCGTGGTTGCCGTTGTCATTAAACAGGGGCGCACTCGTCTGTTGCCCGCCTCAATCGTTGCGGCACGAATAGACTCAATCGAATTGGGATTCCGTTTGCTAAAGGTCTGTTCCAGATAAGTCGCCATGATGACTCCGTTGTCGGAAGCGATTCCAAAGAGAGCGAGAAAACCAACCCAAACTGCCACACTCAAGTTGAATGGCTGAACTTGAAAGAGTTCACGCATATCCACACCAAAGAGTGAAAAATTCAAGAACCACCCTTGCCCATAAAGCCAAATCATGAGGAAGCCACCCGCCCAAGCCACCACGATTCCAGAGAACACCAGCATTGTATTCGTGGTGGATTTGAACTGGAGATAGAGAATGACAAAGATAGCAAATAACGCTAACGGAAGAACGACCATTAATTTCTTTTCCGAACGGACTTGATTTTCATAGCTCCCCGCGAATACGTAACTAACTCCCTCCGGCATAATCAACTCGCCGCTTTCAATCTTCGACTTCACGTAGGCGTCTGCGTCCTGAACCACATCCACCTCTGCATGACCGGGTTTCATGTCAAAGAGAACATAACCTATCAAAAAAGTGTCCTCGCTCTTGATGTTTTGAGGGCCACGCCGGTAGTTGATCGAGGCTAACTGTTCTAGTGGAATCTGTGTACGATCCGGGGCGGGAACGAGAATACGACCAAGAGTTTCAATTTGATCTCGCAGCTCTCTTAAGTACCGAACCCGAACTGGATAGCGCTCCCGGCCCTCGACTGTGGTGGTAATGCGTTTTCCTCCAATCCCAACCTCAATGACCTCTTGTACTTTACCCAGCCGAATGCCGTAGCGAGCAATCGCTTCACGATCGATCTCAATCTCTAAATAGGGTTTACCAACAATCCGATCTGCGATCACCGCCGAAGGCTGAATCGAAGGCACTTCTTTCAAATAACGCTCTAATTGAAGGCCCACGCGCTCAATCGTTTCCAAATCTGGGCCTTTAACTTTGACCCCCATCGGAGCACGCATCCCACTCTGCAACATCACAATACGGGCGGCAATCGGTTGTAGTTTCGGTGCAGAGGTCGAACCTGGAACCACGGCAGCCTTGACAATCTCATCCCAAATATCGTCGCTACTTCGTATTCCTCTCCACGGTCCTCGGCCTTCGTTCAGTTCCGTATCTAGTGCCGGTCGCCAAAGCCGGAATGGTTTACCATCCGGCTCCTCAATCAGCAGCCCTTCTGAAGTTCGCTCAAACCGTCCCTGAACCTCGTAGGTTAGGCCATCGGGAGCCGCCAATGGATTGCCGGCGATATCGCGAAACAAATCGGTTTCGTCAGGATCGAATCGAAACCTCAACCGACGCCCTTCGTCGTCGACAATGTATTCCGAACGATAGTTAATGACGGTTTCAATCATGGATATCGGAGCCGGGTCGAGGGGTGTCTCAGCCCTTCCTATTTTCCCAACCGCAGTCTCGACCTCCGGAATCAAGCGTATGGACATATTCTGCTTACGCATGACGTCCATCGCCTCCCCAATGGAGGCATGAGGCATCGTCGTGGGCATGTAGAGATAGGAGCCCTCGTCCAAAGCAGGCATAAACTCTTTCCCTAACCCGGGAAACGCATGAGCAACGACAACAACAGGCCGCCACGCTCGGACCGCATTGGGCAACCATCCAAAAAAGGCATCAAACCCAAGCCAAACCAATCCGCCAAACATGACAAGTAAGGTCGGTAAAACTAGGAATGTTAATCGATTTCGCAAACACCAAGCCAGAATGCTGCCATAAGAATACTGAAATACTTGAACAAGCGACAAGAGCCCCCCAATCAATCCAATCACAAACACCAGATTTAGTCCGACTCCCTTCTCAGGTCCCAATGGCAGCCAGTGCTGTGCCAAGAAGATAGCGACAAACAAAGCCGCCAGCGAGTTAACCACTCGTGGCACCAACGCCTGTATTTTTCCAGGAATCAAACCGCTCGCTAATTGATAAGCACCTGAAGCCAAAAGCATTCCTCCCAGAATCCAACCTATCAACACCGGCTCTCCACCGCTAAATTTTCTCACGCTCCATACTCCTAGCACCAAAGCACCTAAGAAAACGAGGCCACTAAAGAGAACCTTCCGAATCGCTCCCTTCCTTACCTTTCCAGCAAAAAGAATCTGTGCAAATGGTGGAATAACGATGAGGGCCACCATGACCGAGGCAATCAAGGCAAAGGTCTTCGTCCATGCCAATGGTTTGAATAGTTTCCCTTCCGCAGCCTCCATCGTAAAGACCGGCAAAAAGCTCACAACGGTGGTCGCCACTGCAGTTAAGACCGCGCTACCTACCTCCTTGGATGCTCGCAAGACGACCTCAAGCGAGTCCTCTCCGTCGTCGGATTCCTCCAAATGTTTGAGAATGTTCTCACATATCACGATCCCCATATCGACCATTGTGCCGATGGCGATAGCTATTCCCGATAGCGCTACGATATTCGCGTCGACTCCAAAAATCTTCATCGCGCAAAAGCACATCAACACGGCCAATGGCAGTAAGCCGGAGATCAAGAGCGAACTACGCAAGTGCATCACCATCACCAATATAACAATGATCGTGACCAGGATTTCCTCTGAGAGCGCCGAGTTTAGTGTCTCGAGAGTTTCGTTGATCAATCCCGTGCGATCATAAAAGGGTACAATCGTCACCTGACTCACGGTCCCATCGTCTAAGGTCTTTTTGGGCAACCCTGGCCCGATCTCCTCAATCTTGGCTTTGACATTCTTGATTGCCGCCAGGGGATTGTCTCCATATCGAACCACGACGACACCGCCCACAGCCTCGACCCCTTCTTTGTCCAAAGCACCCCGACGCAAAGCGGGACCGTAACTCACGTGAGCGACATTTTTGATGTAGACTGGAACATTGTCCCGGACCTTGATAACACTGTTTTCAATATCTTTAAGAGTCTTGATGAATCCGAGACCGCGGATGACATACTCCGCATTGTTGACCTCAATCGTCCGAGCCCCAACATCGACATTGGCCATTCGAACCGCCATAAAAACATCTTCCAATGAGACATCGAAGGCACGCATCGCATCTGGATCCACATCAATCTGATATTCTCGCACGAAGCCCCCGACAGACGCGACTTCGCTGACGCCATCGGCGGCCAGTAAACCGTATCGGACATACCAGTCCTGGGCAGTTCGAAGCTCGTCCAAATCCCAGCCTCCAGTAGGATTCCCATCCGGATCGCGACCCTCCAGAGTGTACCAAAAGATCTGACCTAGGGCCGTCGCGTCGGGGCCAAGTGCAGGCTGAACCCCTTGGGGTAGCGTGCCCGCAGGAAGGCTATTCAGTTTTTCCAGGACCCTTGATCGCGACCAGTAGAAATCGATGTCATCCTTAAAAATGATGTAGATCGTTGAGAAACCAAACATCGAATAACTCCTAACTGTTTTCACTCCAGGAACACCCAGGAGCGACACAGTCAGCGGACTGTCTCTTATACACATCTGACGCTGCCGACGAGCGATCTAGTGTAGATCT
>CAJXVR010000193.1 GCA_913061285.1 uncultured Verrucomicrobiota bacterium
CCTGACAAAGAGGTGGTGTGGGAATTCTTCCATCCGAATGTCCGAGCCCACGAAGTGCATGTTTTGACCACGAACGGAAAGAAGGAAGGGTATCTAAAATAGACATGGAGGCATCGAAGGTTGAACCTAGCTACGGTCCGACTAATCCTTCGCCCGAGGCGCAGGCGAACGCCAGTGTCAGGCGTTTTGGTTCGGTGATTGGTCTCGATCCCGAAAAAGAAGCCTATTACCGTGAGCTTCATGCCGACGTTTGGCCTTCTGTGCTCGATCGGATCAAGAAGTCAAACATGCGCAACTTCTCGATTTATACCTCGGAGATCGAAGGGAAGAAGTTTCTCTTCAGCTACTTTGAGTATGTCGGACAGGATTTTGAGGCAGACATGGACGCCATTGCTGCTGACCCCGAAACCCAGCGCTGGTGGAAAGAGACCGATCCCTGCCAAATCAAGCTTCCTAACCGAAAACCAGGAGCCAACTGGAGTGAGATGGAAATGGTTTTTCAGGCGGACTGACATTTAAAGGGAGCAACATGAAACAAATACTCGCCGCGATTCTTACGCTTATTTGTCTCTCTGGCTTGAAATCGGCCGAGTATACTTTGAGACCAACTATCATCCGGATCTTCACGGATGATCAAGGTTATGAAGATTTGGGTTTTTTCGGATCCAAGACGATTAAGACTCCGAACCTTGACCGGATGGCTGCCGAAGGCTTGCGTCTTAGCAACTTTTATGGGTAAGCGGTTTGCGGTGTTTCGCGTGCTGCACTGATGACTGGATCGTATCCGATACGCGTTGCGGAACCCCGCAATGTGAAACAGTTCCACAAAGTGCCGCACCTCAAGGAGATCACTCGAGGCATGAAGCCGGAGGGGAAGGGCTTCATTCCGCGTGATCATTCTGGTTCAGCGGCACCGCTGTGGGGATAGTAAATGTCTGCCTGGGACGGTGGTTCCAAGGTTCCCTTCGGCGCTCGCTGGCTGAAGCAGATCGCTCTCAATGGCATGAGCGATGAGATCCTTAGCACGATGGATCTGTTGCCAACGTTCGCGAAACTAGAGGGCGCAAAGCTCCCATCCGATCGCACGCTCGACGCTTATGATGCGACTGAATTCTTACTTGGAAAGACCAAGATCAGTCCGCGCAACGACTACCTTTATTACTCCGGCAGCCTGCTGGCCGGTGTTCGCGTTGATCAGTGGAAACTCGTTCTCCCACGAAGGGATAATCCTTCCGATATCGGCTGGTGGGGGGCATGATCGAAGAAGTGAGAGAAACGTTGCTCTTTGACCTGGATGCCGATCAACATCCCGTGATCGTCGCGAAGCTTGCCCAGCAGGTTGAGGTCAGTCGAATAGAATTGGGAGATATGAACGTCATCGGAAAAGGCGCTCGGTTCTTTGATCAGGAATCGCGTCGGATCGCTGGGAAGAGACCCTTCAAAGTTGTTTCTTTAGGTCGTTACCCGCCAACCTGTGCCCGGTGAATTGTAACTCAGGCGCCCCTTGGCATTTGGAAGAGGCTGTTGCAGTGTGACTCCCAGGAGTAGTTTTCAAAGTTAACAATACTGGGCTCGGTCTCGTCGGCTCGCTGACTTGTGAGATCCTCATCGACGCCGGCGTGGACTCTACGTTTGTTGAAATAGTCTTGGAAATTATTGAGCTTGTTCTCGGGAGTTAAATCATTCGCCCTGAGTTCGAGGAGAACAGCGGCACGGGGAAGACAACGAGGCTCCGACGTCTAGGAGGAATGCCCAATTACTATCATCGTTAAGCGGCATGAGAAAAATAACGGTCGAAGTGCTACGATCGGAATTTTTCTACACTACGGGCTACACTCGGCGGAGTTCGTGAGCGTATTCAACAGGGTGCTTTCCCTGTAGTTCTTGCTTTTCCCACGACGCCCTCTTGAATGAGTGCAGTGAGTTCTAATCGTCGTCAGTTTTTAGCCCAATGTGCTGCCTTCGGTGTTGGTCTCAGCTGGACGGCTTGCCGCGGCTTGGGGCAAGCCCCGATCCTTGAGGGCAAATTAGAGAAGCTGTTCTTCAACTCGCAGGGCCGAACTGCGTTGATCAATGCCGATGGTTCCGGATTGCGTTCCTTTGACTTCAACGTGCCCGATCAGGTGACCTGGCAGCCGGGGCCATTCCTGTCAGACGGGCGCCGGATGATTTTCCTCAGCATGGAAGCACGGCGGGACGGCCCAGGACGGCCCTTCAACGAGTACTATCACCAGACGCCGACTCACCTCTGGCTGTATGATATCGAGTCCGACTCCCTGACTGAGATTTGCACACGCGAGCGGCTGGCGGTCTTTTACACGCCTGCGTTGCTGTTGTCGGACGAGAGGATATTGGTGCAGGTCGTTCGGGATTCGGGTGGTCAGATCTTCAGCATGAATTTTGATGGCTCGGACGCGCACGAATTCACTCGACTGGGTGAGGGCTTGCCCTATGGCCTCACGCTCAGCCCTGACGGTGAACGGGTGGCGTATCACTTGGCCAGTCCGCAGGGCTATCAAATTTGGACCAGCCGTAGCGACGGATCCGACCGGGTGCGGGTGGCGGCCAATCCTGACCACCTTTACTTCGGGCCAAAATGGTCGCCAGATGGGCGCTGGTTACTCTTCCAGGCCTGTCGCTATAAAACGGACACAGGCCACGACTGGAGTGATCTTTGTATTGTCCATCCTGACGGCAGTGACTTTCGGATGCTCACCGAAGGGCAGGCGATGTGGTTTGGCGCAAGCTATGGGCACCCTGAAAATCGAGGAGGGGGATCCAATATGGCAGAATGGACCCGTGATGGGCAGATACTCTTTCCACGTCGTTTGCCGAATTCGAAGGTGCCCTGGGAGTTTCAACCCCTGCGACCTGACACCGATCATTTTAATCGCGATTACAAACCTAAACTCGCCCAGGGCGGCACAGAGGTCTGTCGGCTCAATCCTAACGATGGCACCCTTGAGCGCCTCACTCAATGCGACCCTCCGGTTTGGGATTTTCGCATCAGTGAATCCCCGAGTGGGAAACAGATCGTCTTTTGTCGTGCTAAGACTGGCGGTATGCCGGAGCTTTTCGTGATGGGATTCGATGGGGGGACACCTCGATTACTGACATCGGGATTCGAAAGAAGGGGGGCCGATCATCCCCGCTGGCTGCCCGTTCTGACTTAGGAGACGAAGAATTTGGCTGCTTCCTTGCCCTGATTCCGTGCCTCGAGTGACCATAGGAATCATATAGATCCTGGTGACTTCTAGGGAAAGAGTCGCATGACTTCTTCAGCCGATTGCCGAATGAAGCTGCGGAATTCAGCGTAGAATTCTTTTGGAGTCCGTTTCATATGCTTGATAAAGGCGGCCTTTTCCCCAGTGAGGGCACGTCGTAATACCAGTTGCGAAATACCGTCACTTCGCCGATCCCGAGCTTATGGATGAGATAAGCCGTTGCCCAAGCACCCAACATGTAGTGTGCCTGAGCGGCGGAACCAGAATCCCAGTAGGATTCATTATCAAGTCTCCATTCTGGATTCTCCGCCGCGAATTATCGGATGCCGAGGCGTCCAAAATTAGCGCCGCCTATTCGTAGCGACAGCATGTATTCGTGAGAATCAAGCAATCCCAGCCGTTCCATTAAGACGGCCGAACTGTAGCTATCTCTCCCTTCCAGCATCCATGAGTTCAGATTGTTATCCGAATTCCGGTTGTGCTATGATCCATCGTGGGCCACTTGAAAGACATGGTGGTATTCGTCCAAGGCTCCCCTGGTGTTCTCAATCGGATCCCGAGCTCGCTCAGAGGCATTGGTGGTAACGTCTTCGTAAATTCGGTGAGGCTGTGGTGTCCCGGTGGGACCGCCGCTTGCTTCGCCGGCGAGGATGGCATGCATCTCTTCGGCAACGTTGCTTTGACCAAGGAAGGCGTTCATTTGCTCCACCGCTGATAGCGCTGGAAGCAGCATTCCGGCAAGAACTGCAATGATCGCGATAACAACCAGGAGTTCGATGAGGGTGAAAGCGAGGGAGCTTCGGGCAGAAGTATTCATGACTATTCTCTGTGTGAATTCCGTGTAAACATACCATTTGCTAGGATTCCGTCACTTGACTCTTTTCAGTTTCCTAGCAATTCTCGTGTTCCTTTGGCGACCGAGCTCCTAAAAAACATGATAGCCAGTATCGACCGACATCCTGCGAATACGGATCAGGCTCCAGCGGAACGACATAGGCTTGCCGCCAATGAGAACCCGTTTCAAAGGGCTCGGTGCCTGATTTCCTTGGCACGAGTCCTTGTGTCAACGCCCCTGTTTGGGCTAGATTTCTTTGTGTCCCAGGTTTCTCCAGTATCAATACGTGAACGAGATACTTTTGTTCGTGTTCTTGTCTTCGTTACTTTCCTCTTGCCGATATTGGGGCTCTGGGCAGGGAAGGAGTCTGCGGGATACGAATTCTTCGAAACCAGAGTTCGTCCACTATTGTCGGAGAAGTGCTTTAAGTGCCACAGCCAAGAAGCTAGCAAAGCGGGCAAACTCAAGGCGGGGCTCATGCTCGACTCGCGCTCAAGCTTGCTGCGCGGGGGAGATTCGGGAGCGGCCCTGATTCCGGGTAGTCCTAGCAAGAGTTTGCTTATTGAGGCGATTCACTATCGTAACGAAGATTTAGAGATGCCACCAGCGGGTAAACTGAGCGCTGAGCAGATCGAGTATCTCACCAAATGGGTGGCGATGGGAGCGCCGTGGCCTGGAGCGGAGGCTGAATCCGATTCAGAGAGTTCTCTCGAAGAGTCTGTTGACCAAGAAAAACTTCGTCTCGAGCACTGGGCGTATCAACCGAGAGTCGCCCCTCCAATTCCTGAAGTAGTCGAGCGAGATTGGCTCAAAACCCCAATCGATGCGTTTGTCTTGGCAAAACTTGAACGAGCGGGACTTTCTCCCAATGCTCCTGCCAATCGAGCGGAGCTCGTTCGTCGCGCCTGGCTGACGCTAGTCGGCACGCCGCCTTCCCCGATTGATATCGAACGCTTTGTCGCTGACTCGAGTGAATATGCCTTTGGGAAGGTGGTCGATCAACTGCTGGAGTCAGTGCAATATGGCGAGCGTTGGGCGCGTCATTGGCTTGATATTGCTCGCTACAGTGATGGGTACGGAGGGTTTGGCGATGGCGCTCCACTACCGAAAGCCTGGCAGTATCGTGACTGGGTCGTTGACGCGCTCAATGCTGACTTGCCTTACGATGAGTTCGTTCGACTTCAAATTGCGGGCGACCTATTGAATCGCCAGAATCGTGACGCTGTCGGCACGGGATTCTTTGTTGTGGGACCGACGTATCGATCCGATGGGGGAGACCCGGAGGCTCAGGCCCAGGCGCAAGCCGAAACGCTTTCGGATCGGGTCGACACCTTCGGGCGCGCATTTTTGGCTTTAACCGCCGCCTGCGCCCGGTGCCATGACCACAAGTTCGATCCAATTACGACTCAGGATTACTATGCGATCGCCGGGATTTTCAAGAACACTCGGAACGGTGAGCATCCGCTCGTTCCGCAAGCAAGCGTTGCAGCCTACCAAAGTGGTCAAAACGCCATCAAGGAACAGAAGGATGTGATAAAGCAGTTCCTCGACACTGAAGCCAAGCGAATCGGAAAAAACCACCAGGAAGCGGAGAAACAGCTTCGTCCGGAATTGAAGAAACAGTTGGCCGAACTTCGGTCAGAGCTGACCCGAAGGCAAAAAGTGGCGCCTGCCAAGTATCCATTTGCCCATGTCCTTGTTGATTCTGGCAACGCCGATATGCACGTGGCCTTGCGCGGTGATCTCAGAAAGAAGGGCGAGCTCGTGCCTCGACGTTTTCTGACCATGTTCTCGTCACCGAGTGCGAAGTACGAGACCGATGGGGCGAGTGGTCGACGGCAACTCGCCGAATCCGTTGTTCATCCTGAAAATCCACTAACCGCCAGGGTCATTGTTAATCGCGTCTGGCAGTGGCATTTTGGAGAGGGCCTGGTCCGCACGCCAAGTAACTTTGGAGCCTTGGGAGAAAAACCATCCCACCCAGAATTACTCGACTGGCTCGCGTCGGATTTCATCGAGAAGGGCTGGTCCCTCAAACGCTTGCATCGTCAGATCATGTTATCCTCCACGTGGCAAATGAGTAGTGCCTATTCAAAGGAGAAGTTCGATCGTGATGGTGACAATCGCTTACTTTGGCGGATGAGTCCGCGTAAACTCGATGTTGAAGTGTGGCGAGACTCGCTTCTCTCGGTAACGGGCGAACTCGATACCAGTCTCGGAGGTGCCCCTGTGAACGACATCCTCGGGAGCATGCGTCGTACGCTCTATTCCGTGGTAAGCCGAACCGGTGACCGATTTGAATCGGATTCGTTCCTCCGCTTGTTCGATTTTCCGGCCGCCGTCTCCACCAGTCCAAAACGTGCTGTGAGTACCGTGCCGCAGCAGTATCTGTTCATGCTCAACAGCAAATTCATGAAAGAGCGTGCTGCCGCCCTGTCACGCCACTGGCTCCGCGATCCATCTCCACTACCGATCAAAATCGACCAGTTATATCGAACCCTCTACAGCCGTTCCGCTACGGAGCCGGAAATCCGGCTTGCGGAAGATTGGCTAGGGGAGGCGCGTGCGGACAAATGGGAGCAGTACGCACAGGCGCTTTTGAGTGCCCACGAATTCATTCAACTTCGCTAGCAAAACCTACCACCACATCGGCCGACGCTATCATGAAATTCTATCAACATGAACTTGCCTACCGTCACGCTTCTCAAAGGCTTACGCGACGCGAAGCGTTGAAAAAAATGGGAGCCGGTCTCGGGTGTGTTGGATTGGCTAGTATGATGCCCAATGCCTCCGCTGCAGAGCTGGTTGAACGAGTTTCGCCGCTGGCTCCTAAAGCTCCGCACTTTGCTCCCAAGGCGAAGCGTATCATCCAACTGTTCATGCCTGGCGGCCCGTCCCAAGTAGATACCTTCGACTACAAACCCGAGATCGCTAAGCATGCCGGCAAACGTCCCGACCTCGTGGACCGCAAATCCTTGCGGAATACCAAGATGGGACTCATGCCGTCTCCATTTGGATTCCAACGCTATGGTCAGAGCGCGAAGTGGGTCAGCGATATTTTCCCTAAGACCGCAGAATGTGTCGATGATCTCTGTTTTATTCACTCAATGCATACTGACATTCCAGAGCATGCGGGCGGTATCCTCATGATGAACCTCGGTGCGCTTCAGCCGAATCGTCCGAGCCTCGGATCTTGGCTAACCTATGGTCTGGGGGCAGAAACGGAGAATCTTCCCGGGTTCGTGGCCATGTCTCCGAGAGCGCAGCCGAGAGGGAAACTGGCGAACTGGGGGAACTCCTTTCTTCCCGGTGCCTACGCAGGATCCTACGTCAACATCCAGCAAATGAGAGCCGATGCGGTCGTGCGCGATTTGGTCAACAAAGATCTGCCGCGCGCAGAACAGCGCCAACAGGCCGACCTAATCGCCCGGATGAATCGACTCCACCTCGAGCGACTTGAGCGCGATCAGCATTTGGAGGCAAGTATAGACGCAATGGAAATGGCCTTTCGCATGCAATTCTCTGTACCGGAAGTCTTTGACGTGAATCGAGAGAGCCAAGCCACACGTGATCTTTATGGCGAGAGTGAGTTTGCCAAGGGCTGCTTGATTGCCCGGCGGCTTGTCGAACAAGGTGTCCGCATGGTTCAACTCTCTCATTCCATTGATGGATATGACATTGCTTGGGATACCGGGCACGGTGATATCGAGGGGGGGCATGCCAAACTAGCACACGCCTGTGACCAAGGCATAGCCGCTTTGCTCAAAGATCTCAAGGCACGAGGAATGCTCGACGAGACCCTGGTCCTCTGGGGAGGTGAATTTGGCCGGGCTCCGACTTCCGAAGGAGCCAAGGGGCGTGACCATGACCATTATGGATTTACCGTATGGATGGCGGGCGGGGGAGTCAAACCAGGCTTCAGTTATGGCGCCACGGATGAATTCGGATTGTCCGCCGTCAAAGACCGCGTCCATGTCCACGACCTCCATGCGACGATCCTTCACCTCATGGGACTAGATCACGAAAAGCTCACCTATCGGTACTCCGGACGAGACTATCGCCTGACGGACGTTCACGGAAACGTCATCCATGACCTTATCGCTTGAATCCGAGGCGACTTTCGACAATAGGCGAACTGAGATTCGGCGATTCGATCGCAAGTTGTCTCTTACTGCTCTCCCGTAATATTCGGTAAATAGATCAGGTTCCTTCACGATTCCAGTGGAAAGGAAATGTGACTATTGAAGGGACGGAAGGCAGAGGAGTCTGGCCGAGGTGAGGCGAGCTTAGCAGTCCGCATAAAAAGATCGGATCGAGGAAGAACGGATGGGGTCAAAGCGGCAGCTAGCGCGACCTCGCGGAATACCCCCAATTTTTGGACTGTGGTCTCGCCAGCTGCCGCTTTGACCACGGTTGACGGGCAAAGGTAAGTGAGTATGGCACAGCCTGACAGCCCCCTCACGCTACGGGGATTATCAGGTGCCTTGTTCTATTGAGAATGGGGAAGAACCATAGATCCGTCGCCAACGTATTGGAATCGAAGAGGCCCATCTCAGTTGCTTCACGCCTCGAATGAAGGGCTGATTGTTAGTCGTCATTTGACTGCGGATCACAGGATTTCTCGGGTTTATTGCAGGTAGAGTTGGGATCTCTGGCCTATTCGGAAGGAAGTGAAATGCGCTCGAAGTATTCGCGAAGAGTGTCTGAGTCACCTAGTTTTATTCAGCGAAGCGAGCCCGCTGTTAGCGATTGGAGGGTATATCGAACACTTTCACCAGGAGCATCGTCATCAAGTCCTAGGCAACGAGATTATCGAACCACAGTTTCGCCCAGCAGACAAAAGGGGGAGAACCGGTTGAGCGCAGAAAACGACTCGGCGGATTGCTGGCGTATTTTGCTCTGTGAGAGCGAAAAGTTGCATGAAGCCCAGTGGATCGATTTCCGGATCACTACGGCCTGGGCTTTCATGACGCAAAGGCTTGTAACGTTCAGTGCGGGATGGGCATGATTTGACTCGCAATTTTTGTCGGGATTCGGTTTGTATAGACGGCGATAGATTCGTCAGTTTTCTCTCGTTCTTTGCGTGGGATTGGTTTGTTCTGCGAATCAGGTGTTTGAGGAATGAAGCGTTCGTTGTGTTGGTTTTCGGCAGCCCTCATGGGGGGCTGGATGGTGTTTCAATGGGGAGCCGTTGCTCAAGAATCTCCACTCGATTCCGATCGAGACGGGCTACCCGATGTTGTTGAAATAGCGCTGGGTACGGATCCGTTTACGGCCGACACGGCGTTCGAACTTCGGGGACCGAATGTATCCTTTCCAGATGGTCAGGTCGAGGTCGAGTGGAATAGCATTCCTGGCTTGGAGTATCGGCTTGAACGGACCGTCTTTCTTCGTGATGGTGAGTCAATTGATTGGGAGCCAGTTGGATTCTTGACAGCGACTGAGTTGGTCTCTCGGCTCAAAGATGTGACGTCAGATTCTTCGATCCCGAGTTTCTACCGGGTTGTTGCAATCGTTCCCGAGATTGTTGAACCGACAGAACCCATTGTTCCCCCCGTCATCGAGCTTCCGGAACGCCCGATTGGACCAGGCTTAGTGATAGATGAGCCGTTGCCAGCAGCGACAGATACTGGATCGGTCACGGTGGTAGGTGTGCCAGAGGTCGGTGTTAATCTCGGGGAGAACGCTGATGGAACCTACTCCGTCCAGTTGGAGCGTCCAAGTGGCGTAAACGTAGTTCGAGAAGTTCAACTCGAATACACTGATGGCACGGGCGCGATTCAGCAAACAGAAGTATTTTGGGTGGCGCTGCTTGATCCCGATCGATTTATTTCTCTTAGTGCCGATGGCCTGCCGGAGCCCGGGGTTCCTGTGGGTGTTGATGAATCGGGCCGGCTGCTTCCGTTTGAATACCGTCCGATGGGGCATTCATCATTGGGCAGTGGACAGGGGTTTTTCATTCGTTATCCCAATGGCGCCCTGTTGACCGAGACGGCCGAGGGGCCGCGTCTCGATTTTAGAGTGGCGGAGGCGCAGTTTGGGCAGCGGGCACCGTTGCGTTTTAGGGAAGCGCTGCGTGTGGACAGCGAACAAACCCGATCGCTTCCCCTTGGTCCCTTGTCAGCGGCAGACCTGGTTCAGGCATTTGATCAGACTGCTGCTAAGGGGCTTTCGATGATGGCCTATCGCAGCGTGCCGCTGACTTGGCGCTCGGGTGTGCTCGAGGATAGCGGCATTCAGGGTGGGGTGTTCTCGGTCGATGTTCCTTCCTTTCCTCTCGTCGGGGAGTCGATGAATGTCGCGGATCTTGTCATTGGGCTGGATGAAGTTGAGGGGATTCGCATTCCGTTCTCGGGAGTCTTTCAGTTGTCTGACATCGGAGGAGCTCTCCCTACAATTGCGGCCGGGAAACGACGTCCGATCTTGTTAACCATCCGGCCTAACGGACGGATGAGTCTAAACGGCTCGGTTGCCGTGCGGTTTCCGAACGGGCCTCAGTTTCGAGCCGAGCTCGTGTTGGAGGATCCGTTCTATTCCTTTCGAATTGCGGCTGATGGAGTCCGATTCCCCATCTTGGGCTCGCTATCGGATGTGCTTCCGAGCGATCCCGCAGCCTGCATTGTCAATGGGAGTATCGACACCTCCAAGGAATGTTTGGATGGGTATCGAAAGGCCTATGTTAGCTTCATTCGTAGCGCTTTGGCGACGAGCCTGGATGAGGTCGAAGGCGTCCCTCTCGGATTAGTCGATTCAGACTTGGATCTGCCAGGAGATATTATGACTGCTTTGGGGTACACCGCGGCGGCTGGAGGGCTCAATGCCATCGATCTCCCCAGTCTGAATGATCAGCTGAATCAATTCGAGGACGATACACGAGCTACTCAGACCGCGATCGAACTCTTCGCCGAGTGGGCGGGCTTGCAGCGTATTCGCGCAGCGGCGGCTCAGGGAGAGGGGGAGGCATCGTTGAGCGACTCGACTGAGGCGGCTTTGACGAGTGTGACCGAAGAGCTGCGGCAATTGATTGGTAATCCGGATCGCATTCCGCCTTTAGAGAATATGGCGGACATTCTAGATGTTTTGGTGGACGTTGCGGCTGTCGTTGAATCGGCATCCTTGGAGATTTCAGCGAATTTTCGATTTGAATTGCAGCGATTGGTTCGCGAGTTCGTGCGCGTGCAGGTCGAGTTTTTCGAGATTCGAACGGGTGTGTTTGATCCGGGTGGGAATGCCTTCATGGAAAGCCAGGATCGCTATCAAAGTTATGAGGTTCTTTTGACGCAAGCAGCTCTCTATCAAGTCGCTATCCTTTTTGATCTTGAGGGCTTGCTCGGCGAAAACGAGGGGCTTCAGTTTGTTGAGTGGGTAGTACAGACGGGGACCCATTTAGGGCGGCTGTTGGAGGGAGATCTGGCGTCGGCTGAATTCGGAGAAGATGTTCCGGGGTATTTCCATTCGCTCGGAGACTATATCGATCTGGTAGAGGAGATCGAACTTTGGATTGCTCCTTTGGTGGGGAGCGTGGGAGAGAATGAGAAACTCCCTGATGATTGGCCCAATGTGGGGCGAGTGACAGAGTTGGCCCGAGTCGCTTCGCCATTGCTGGACGGCGAATTAGATAAACCGAGAGGCGATCGAACGGTCAATAATCATGGGGTGGCGATTCGTCGCTTGTTGCATGTCTTCTTGGATGTGCCTCCGTCGGTGAGCTTTCCTCTACCGCCTATTGAACGCGCCTTAGAGGCCCTGGCTGAACCCTTAGCGGCCGCGGTTGCCACGAGTGGGGTCAATGAATCCACTCGAGAACTTTTAGAACTTCTGGGTGCAGGCAATCTCGGAACGGTCCTGGGCCGTCGATTCGAGATCGAGACGGCTTTTGATTGGGAAGATGAGCTGATGGCGTTCGTTGTGAGTCGTATCATCCAGCTGGGAACTGAGAAGTTGGACTGGGTGGCTTTGGATAAAGCGGTTGGATTGTTGCTAGAGGCTTGCCGGTTTCAAGAGACACTCGATACCGGGAATCCAGGTAGATATTTGCAAGAAGCCGCTCGGGTGCTGACCGCACAGCGGGCCTTGGCAGCCAATCTCTGGCAGAGTGAATTCTCGCGGCGGGCCAATAATCCAGCCTTGGCGTTTGTGGACATGGTGTTGCCAGGGGATATTCAGGTTGATCGAGCTCGTGGAGCCTTGGCCTTTGATCGTTCAACCCGCGAGTTCTCCGGGGCCTTTAGTGGGAGCGTGCATTTACCTAAATTTTCCACGGCTCTAACCATTGAGCGGGCGAGATTTGCTTCGAACGGAACCTTAAATATTCAACTGTACGGGGGAGCCCAAGTGCCCTCTGAGAATCCTGCGTTCGCCATTTCGATCCCCAAACGGCACCCGATTCAGTTGCGCGTTGCACCTGGTGGTAAGATTGGGATGAGGGGGGGTGTTAATGTGGACCTGGAAAATGGACTGAGCTTTAAGGGGCACGCGGTTTGGTCTGAGCCCTACTATGGGTTCGGATTCGAAGCCAAGGGATTGCGGTTCGATTTGCCGGAAGAGATTGAAGTCTTGGTGCCGGTATTTTTGGATGCCGATGAGTTTCCGGTGAAGACTGCCGGGGCCTTGAATAAATACTATCGTTCGCTCAACGCGACTCTGGAGACGATGGCTCCCTTGGCCGAACTGCCGGATCTTCCAGACGTTGGAACCCCGCCTGACTACGAAGTGCCGGTCATTGACGACCCTCTTCAGCCGCTCGATTTGTTTTCGCACTACTTCAGCCAGGAACTAGAGGGAGTGGCCAATAGTGCTCTGGAAACCTCCCTGGTCGCAGCCAGCAACGTCGTGGCACACGCTGCCGTTTCTGTTTCGGGATTGCGAACCAACCTTGTCGACTTCCGGCAGGACTTGGAAGCGGTCCGGACGGCCCGTCGATTGGCTGCTGAGCTGAAACGAGGCGAGGAAGTGGACCCGGAATTGGCGGGGGAATTGATCAATGATCTGGCCGGGTTCGCTGAGGACAAAGCCCGGAAACAATTCAAGGCAGCTAGTCAGGCGGTGGATGATCCAGAAGTTGTCGAAACCACCTCAAGGACGGCGCTCGAAGCGATGTCTATGTACGCGGAAATTGGTGCCGATGATCTCGATTTGATGAACGATTTTGTCACCTTCGTTGGGACCTGGAGGACGAATGTTTTCGAATCTTTGAAGCTGAATATTGATACCGGGGATGTGAGTAACGAGGTCGAATTTAGAGAACTGACCGACACCCAATTGGATTCGCGTTTGTCCACGGCACTCAGCGCGATTCAATTCAGCATGACCATCGGGGATGCGGACGCTGATATTCTTGTTTTTCAAAATGCCTATTGGAACGTCACGTTGCGCCGACGTGAGCTGATGATTGAGGCGTATTCAAAACTGAATGAGTCAGACTGGCGTGGTAGGGCGAAGGTGTTGGATCAGTATGAAAGCTTGCTTGTGGAGTTCTTCGACTCTTACTCGACCATACTCAATGACTCCTTTCCACTACCGGAGTCGGTTGTCCTTCTTCCCGGTAGTGTGACGGGACCCTTTGATTTTGAGGCTGCGTTTGTGCGCTTGCAGCTAGAGCGATCAAAGGTCTTGGAAAAAGCTCGAGATCCTGAGGTGAGTCAGGAGCTTTGGGATCTGCTGAAGGCGCTCGGTCTTGGGGCGCAGATGACGGGGCAGGAGATCAGCGGAGCAGTCGCTGAACGAGTCGAGGGTTTTGTGCAAGGACTCGGTGATCGGGCGAATCAGTTGCTGAGTGTCGATCCGGCCTTAGACAAACTAGACGACGTCCTTCGCTTGCTCGATCAAACCGTTAGTGTGTTGGCTCTCGTGGAAGAAATGGACATACCTGAACTCGAATTGACGGTTTCCGATATTCTGCCGAATCTCACGCTCCGGCTCACGGCAATCGCAGAAGCGCGAAAGGCTTGGTGGTTGTTGCATCGACATACTGAAAACTTGCTGACAGCAACCGGGACAGGGTTGGAAATGGGAAGCACTGTCCTTGCCAGTGCCGTCAAGCAAGCGGTTGCCGATTCCTTGCAAGCTCAACGGGCGATGGCCGAAGTTTTGCTAAGTTTAAAGCCTTCCCTTGCTCCCTATGACTTGGCCTTGCCAGGAGATTTGCGTGTCAAGCGTCTCTACGGCGATTTGCTGTATCGAAGGGACACCAATGATGTTCGGGTTCAATTTGGGGGGCGACTTGAGTTTCCAGATTTTGACAATGCTCATTTCGAAATTGTAAACGCAACGGTCGATACCGCGGGTTCGGTTGCGATGGCGTTGAGAACCGAAGGCCCCTTGCCTTTGGGGGATTCCGGGGCTCGAGTGACGACGGACGCGTCGTTCGTTGCGTTGTCTAATGGTGAGTTTGAGCTTTCGGGAGAGGGAGAAATGGACCTGGGTGAATCGGGGCAATATGAAATCGACGTAAAGTACGAGCGAGCTGTTCTTCAAGGAAATGTCGTGAATGAGCTGAGCTTTGATACCAAAGCTACGGATGTTGAGTGGGGGTTGGCAGAGGACTTGGTGATCTTCGATGCGGGGTTCGGTTTCAGTTATCGGACCGATGATCCTGAGGGACGCCTTCGGCTCAACGGTTCAATGGGAATGTTCAAGGATGAGGGAGCCACAGGTGAACTTGGGTTGAATCATTTTCTTCTTTCTATCGATGACCTGACGACCGAAATTCGAACGAACTTCGACAATCAATATGAGTTTGAGCTGAAGGATGGCGTCATTAGCTTACCGGTCTACTTTACTGAAAACGAGACGCTTGGGGCGGGTGGGCCTCGAGTTAGTTTGAACGGAACGGATGGGTTGACCGTGGCTTTGGTCGCGCCAGAAAATGGATCCGCTCTGCGACTCTCCGTGGATGGTTCGGTCACATTCGAGAATCTCACGGCGGCCATTCCGGACGTTGATTTTGCTGAAGGTGCCCTGCGCAGGGCGACACTCAATTTTTCTGGGACGGCTATTCCTGCTTTCAGCGACGTAAATGGTTTTGTGAAGCTGGATTTGCCATCTCAACCGGTTGAGGTTGAATTGAGAGATGGTGCTTGGACCCTCGGTGGTTTTCCGAGTGGGACACTAGCCTTGGGTGCGGATGTTTCGGTCTTTGAATCGTCCGGCTTCGGGTTGGATATCGTGGGAGGGCGAGGCTGCACGGTAACACCGGGGCAGGAT
>CAJXVR010000194.1 GCA_913061285.1 uncultured Verrucomicrobiota bacterium
CAGTGATACACAACCTCCCTTCCAAGCGGTTTAATTCGAGCCATCCTCATGACCCACACAAAGTATCCCAACTTCTTTTCTAAGTCAAGATACTTTGAACCTGTCACCGTGCTTCGTCCGAATCAAGCCCCAGGATATCCCAGTGATTGATCCCGTTGTTACCAACGAACCCATACAAATTGAGCCCCCCATCTTCCTCAATAGGATCTTTCGAAAGCCATCGTCCGCTGGTCGGACTGTAGAGCCGATGCCCGTAGTTCAGGTGCCCTGATTCTATGTCTACGTACTTCGTGGAGAACCTAAACGGGTTCTCGAAGGCAATGGGGTCTCCGGTTGTACGAAGGGTGATCTCCGACACGAGTCGTAGCTGTATGAACCGATCTTCCCTGATGAGGTCGTTGGCGAACTCAGAACATTGGGCCGATGCGATCTGGGAAGCGAAGTGGGTTGTCCCCGGACGCGAGTCAAGGGAGTGAGGAACGGCTTGGAGGGATGTGCACAGGAACCCCAGAAGCAACGTCACGACGAGTTGCAAGTTCTTGAGGGTTTGCTGAGCCCGAACCATTGAGGCGGACTCTAGCGGCTTGCTGGGAACGGCTAAAGGAGAAGTTTAGCGGCCTTCTCCATCAGAGACCGTTCGGTCACCTAACGTAGACGGCTTGGTTTAGCGCGTCAATTTGCCGGAAGCTTTAGAGACCTTGCTCTTAGGATTGATCGTCATCTTCGCTTACGATTCCACCATTTCCAATGCGAAGCCCTTACATACAATACTCAATGAGACATCTCCGCCCTCAATATGGATCAACGAATGACTTTCATTAGGCACAAGCAATTTGCCATTTGGATCGCAGAACCCATAGCCAGTCGCAGCAAGCATCGAAGCAGCGTTATGACTTTCAATCGGAGACGATGTCACTTCCCCAATGTAAGTTGGGAAGGCTTCGTCGTCATCTTCAAACGAGTTCTGGTAGTGGAACAGAACTATCCCGACTAACCTCAAATACGCAAGATGGCAACCTTGGTCCATATCGATAAATTCCAGCTCTAACCCCCTACCCGTGCCAGAGAAGTCTACTTTAGCCAGATTGACGTCTTTCAGTAGCAGTTTTGAATGATCACTCATCTTTTGAAGAGAACGTTTTTTAGAGGTTCAACAAAATGGCCAGTTTCGTGGGATTGGCCATCTATTGGATTACCAAAGTAGTCCTGTCTTTGTGGAAATTTCCCGGTTCCATCACTCTTCGGCACTCTCTGGACTGGAATGACTTCACCACTGGGCTTAATGACTACCTTTCTTCCATCGGGCCCCTTGTATGTAGCATGCCCCCTCGGGCTTGTGCCCTTATAATCAAACCCTTTCTCTTTCAAATCCAAATGAAGATCATACCTCGTTGTCGGTATGAAAGATGACTCTTTGCCACGTGCGAACCGTCCTTTGAACCAACCAACAAAATCCTTCCCCTTGTCAATTACGATTTCCCCCCCGCGTTTGACCGGCACCTTCACGAATCCTATAATCTTTCCTGCCCACCTTATGGGGAAAAGCGTCATTCCAACTTCAATGCCGATATCTTTGGCCGTGTCCTTGAGATCCTCTATCGCCTTCTCATCAATCGGATCATAGGTCTCGCGTGTTTCTTCGTCATAGAAGTAGCTTCCAAACGCTTTTCCTGACTCTAGGCGCTTGTCCAAATCCTCATAGTTTTCATCATCGGCCAATCCAAGAATGTCGTAAGCATTGATCGAATTGTTGAGAACGAACCCGTACAGATTGAGTCCACCATCTTCTTCAATCGGATCCTTCGATAGCCAACGCCCAGTCGTTGGATTGTAAAGTCGATGCCCGTAGTTCAAGAACCCTGACTCTGGATCCGTGTATTTCGTCGAGAACCGAAAGGGGTTCGTATGTGCAATCGGATCACCGGTTGTACGAATCGGTTCTCCAAAAGGGCCGTATTCGTAGCGGGCACTCCATTCGCCCGTGATCGGATCGGTCAGGGTGGCAACGTTTCCGTTTCCGTCATAGGAGACATAGTGGGTCTCAGGCGTGGCTCCGGAATGATCCACAAGGGCGATTAGACCACCTACCCCTCCTGCTCCCTGGAAGCTACCACTCAAATCCGTTCCCCAGAGGTATCGCCTCACCAGAAATCCCGCACTGTCCAGTTCAGCGATCAGATTCCAGCCGTCGTAAAGATATCTGGACCTTCCGATCTGCGCTCCGCCGGAGCTTCTATCGAATATCTTGCCATCAATGCGACGACCTAGGTAATCATATTCGAATTCTAGACGGCGTTCGGATGAGAGCGGAACGCCGGCGATGGTGTGCATTTGAACGAGCCGATTCTCTGCATCCCAGGTGTAGTGCCATCGACCGTCCTTTGAAAGATTTCCATCGTCATCATACTCAAATATCTCGGAGTCCTCCGGCACATAGATCTGGCCATTGACGGTCTGTCCACCGTTGGATGTTGTGGTAATATCGATGGTCGGATAGACCGGGTTGCTACCGTTGCTCACGCTCACTTCGGAATGAAAATATTCACCTGATCGTGTGGCCGTTTGTCCCTCAACCGTGACAGTCGAAAGGGGGTCGTCAATACCTAGAATATCTACAAGAGCAGGGACGGATCGGTCTTCATATTCGTTGCGATAATTGCTGGTATATGCGGATTGCGCTGAAGCCCGACCGCCCGTGTTGTTTCGATTGCCGATCTCATCGAAGGCATAGTCAAAATCCTGCCCTCCCAACACTGTTCCATCGCTAAGACGATGATTGCCTTGGGTCAGTTGCCCCAGATCATCGTATCCATAGGTCCAATGTTTCCCATCCGCTTCATCCGTCCGTGTTCTTTGGTTGGCGAGATTGTAGGTGTAGGAAAAGCTCACAGGAAGCACCTCTCCACTGGCGGCATTGGAGATAGACGACAGACGGTTGAGATTATCATAGCTGCGAGTGGTGACTAGGGCACCCGTTCCAAAGGTCAGGGACTGGATCAGCGATGAATTGGGAAGGTAAGAATAGGTTCCGAGCGTGCCACCATCGCTAACGCTGCTCAAACGACCAGTGGTACTACTGTAGGCATAGCTTGTTGCCGCGATCAGCGTTGCTCCGATATCGAATTGATCGTTACTGGGACGAAGAGCCCCATCAAGAGTCCGGGTGAAAGACAGACCTCCAATTGGTCCTCCGAGCACGGATTCGTTCGTCTTATTGCCCACATTGTCGTAAGAAAAACTTGTAACTTTAGAACCTTGAGTCGTGCTCGTCACTTGTCCTTGTCGATTATAGGCGTGGGCTAGGCTGGTTGTGCTATCGGAGTAGCTGACGGTATCCAGATCTCCTGTCGAGGCATCATAGTTGTATGTCGTCACGACGCCTCGTTGCCAGGTACGGGTGGCCATGCGCCCAGCATCTGTGTAGGTATAGACGGGACCGCCGGTTCCCTCAGTCGCTGGCGCTTGGCCCGTCGTCTCATCTGGATAATCTTTCGAGCTCAGCCAACCTCGATAAGGATCATAGTTCCACCGAGTGACAGCACTACCGCTAATTCCAAAGCCGGTCCCTTCATCGAAATTCTTCCATGTCGTCATGGTTCGACGGCGCCCTTGGGAATCATAGGTAAACTCTACAGGATAGGTTCGCGCACCGAATGTCTTGGTTACCTGACCTTTCAAATCATACTGCGTATAGACGATTCCTCCATCAGGCTGTTGAACCTGGGTGGGACGTAGGGAGGTATCGTAGCTCGTGGTGGTAACATGACGGACGTTGTCGGGATCAGGAGGTGTCGTCACTGTCAGCACCTGATCGGCGTTGTTGTAGGTAAAATCCGTGGTCCCAGTGCGGAGATCGGTCACGCTAGCCACTCGACCATGAGGATCGTAGGCATTCGTTTGCTGGGTCAATGTTTGCCCATTCGTGTCGGTGGTCTTCTCAGTGATCAGTCTTCCATTGGTAAACTCTCGCACAAGGCGACGACCGCTAGGTTCTGTGATCGCTTCTGTACGCTGATTGCCGGAGTAGCTAATTTCAGTCTTGGTGACCGAGGGCGTCGATGGGGTCGGATAGT
Organism: uncultured Verrucomicrobiota bacterium; assembly: GCA_913061285.1. Classification (GTDB taxonomy): domain Bacteria; phylum Verrucomicrobiota; class Verrucomicrobiia; order Limisphaerales; family AAA164-E04; genus UBA2970. The sequence goes on from CAJXVR010000194.1 coordinate 4,074, forward strand.
TGATGTCCCAGCGTCGCTGCCCATCGGTGGAAGCAATCGATTCTGAAACTAAAATCGACGTAGCACTGCCGTTGGTCGGGTAGACCCGCTTCTGAGTTCGCACGACATCGTAAGTGGTCCCATCGGTGTAAGTCGCCGCATCATAGAGGCTCTCGTGAATTCGATCAGGCCCCGCGGCCACAAACCACCCATTGGCGTCCACATCAATCCCGGTCCACGTCAAGCGATGGAATTGATCGTAGCCATACCGATAGAGCACGCCATCGGGATCCGCTCGTTTGTTCGGCCGAAAACTTCCGGTCCAATAATGCACTTCTTCAATAGTGGGGCTTAGGGCATTTGCGTATCGAGTGATGCGTGGACGACCATCCTGATAGCCCAAGGTTTCGACCCACTCATTTGTTCCAAGGCCTTGATCATCGAGAGCCGTTCGGCGTTGCACGACGGCCGTATAGACTTTGGATCCGTAGCTGGTCGCCTCCGTTGAGGGTATGAAAGACTCTGGAAATGATGCGGTACCAGTGATCGAAGCCACTTGGCCATCCAGATAGTATGTCGTCAGCAATGTTCCCCCGTCGGCTGCGACCGCGGTCTGCTGACTCTGGCCCCCCGGGAGTGTCGAGAGAGCAAGTGTGCTCACTCCTTGTAACGCATTGGTATGACTTGTGATCATCCCATCCAGCCCATACTCGCTGGACTGCAAAACAATCTCACTTGTATCAGTGCCCTTACGACGCATTGAAAGCAGATTATCAGCGGCATCAAAGTCCCAGAATAGATCGATGCCTAATCGGCTTTGGCTGATACGTCGCTTAAGATCGTCATAGGAATAACTACTCACCACGCCATCACGATCGGTCATGGAATCTATCCCACAACACCCATAGCTGTAAGTCTCGGTGGTGCCGTCAAAATAGGTAACGAGCTGGGCCCGATGCAGCTCATCGAAATTGCTATAGATGGTCTCGTTAAGTTTGATCGAGGATTTCTTATCCGTCTGGGTTTCTTTAACCAATTGCCCCGCCACTCCCTGGATTCGAGTGGTAATCAGTCCTTCATTATTGTAGCCATTGACTGAAACAGTCGTCGTTTGTTCCTTACTAATTCCGTCAAATGAGTAAGCAAAGGTCGTCCAGTAACTGTCTTGGTAGATCACCTCCGGATACCCTTGCGAGAAACCCGAAGTGGTTTGAAAGTTGGTGGTCTTTCGAGGATGTCTCGAATCCGTCCAGCCACCAGTTCCGTTGTCCATGAACTGAACCTCTGTCCTGACGAGGTTGTTATGATCTAAGATGAGATAGCTTTGGCGAACCAGATCCCCGTCAATGTATTCGCGGATGATGCGAGGTTCCGAGGGCTTCCAACTGCCCGTATCGCCCGATCCGACTATTGGAGTGTAAAGGTATTCACGCGTCCTTCCTTGATCCCAGACCTCATTGGCAGCTTGATCCTTCCACCCCCAATATTCGCGGTAGATGAGATCTTCAGAATCATAGTCAAAGAATACCTTTGGACCGTAGGATGAACTGATCGAATCCAAGTCACGATACCCATTCTCAGAGCTATTTGTGACATAGGTGTAGCTAACTAGCTCCCCGCCATTGTCGGGATCTTTTTGATTAGAAATGAGAACCTCTCCCCAACCCATATCCTGGTAACGTTTTTGGGCCTTGCTAACAACCTGGTTTCCATTGAGCGGGTCGATCACCTCATAGGTGTCCGTTCGAATCCCTCCACTGGTCCCTCGCGACATCACGTCCCTCCGAATGACTCCCGGATAGTTCACGGTCAGAACCTGGCTTGCGCTATCCCATTGAAGTTGAGAACTCAGCGTGGTGGTTCCGATAATCTCATCAACATCTACCGTGGTAACGTTCCCGACAGTAGATCGATCAATCGCATAACTTCGGTCAGGGCTTCCTGTCGGTGGGTAGGTGGCTTGATCAGCCGAATACCAATCAATCTGAAACGAATCGTCACTCACATAGCTAATGTATGCTGCGCCATTGACACCCCATGCTCCCTCGAGCCGTGAAGATGCCGAGTGGATGATGAAACCTGGGAACGATTGTTGATCAAAATAATCCAAGGTCTCATGAATGGGAGAAGTCGGATCGGTGACATAACGTTGAGACAGGCTCAGTCGTCCAATGGATCCCATGCGAAGAGAACCAGCACCAGCCGTTCCGACACTCATCTCAAACGCAGAACTACCAACTGAGACCGTTCCGCAACCCTCAAACCGACAAGCATCGCAATCCGAACGCGGGTCCTCCTCGACATCCAAGACCACAACATCAGAGATCCCTACTCCAGATGCCCGTGGATAAATAAGGTCATCGCCCAAGTAATTCACGGTCATTGAAGTAGTCTCGACTCGAAGATCCACAGCCTCACCAGCTGCGAGCACCGCTCGAACTTGAATCGTACCTGAGGCTGTTGGGGCTCCAAAACAGGGTTCACCCAAGCCATTCCAAGTTCCTGGTTCATCCTTGGAATCCCAGACCAATCTTCCGTTGAAATACGCCTTCGTTTCCACTTCAGGATGCCCAAGAACATCCATTGCGCCCCAAGCCGAAAGAGTAAATTGCAGGTGGTATCTCTTGCCGAGGGCACTCGACCGACCACCTAAACGAAAGCGGCTCGTTGTCGGCTGGAACCCAGAAGAACTCGTGCAAGAAAAATACTGCGATGCCGAAGCGCCAACCAAATCGCGATAATCTATCTCAGAAAAACCGGAATTCAGACTTGAAGCTAGATCCAGTGCGGCAACCTGATTCCTATTCTCGGTTTGGGAGGCACGAAAGAACGCTGGCCGGAGCGCAGGCCCCGATTTATTAACATCCTCGTCCAACGGAAGGAGGCAGCTATTGGCGAGGCCAGGGCCACTCAGCAAGAGCCAAGTCAAAAGCAGCGAGGTCTTGGCTAACTGAGAAAAGGTCATGGATGATGATCGCTGAGTTATTTTCATACTCGTAAAATCGTTCATTTTCAAACTAATGATCGAGCGGTGTGAAGACCTCGAAGGTGTAAACCACCGGTGGAGGCGGTGGCGGGCCGGGAGCCCAAGGGGTTTCACCGAGATCAACAGTCCCGTTTCCATTAAGATCCTCGTGAATATTCGGCGCGGAGTCGCCATCCGCATCAAGTAGCTCCCCGTTTCCATCGACAGCTGGGTAGTGTACTCCGATATCGACCACTGAGACGCTTGTGTCATCCCCTTCCGGACTTCCCCCTTCTAGCACGGTATGATGCAAGAGCCCAGCAGCATCCGCCAAACGGCTTCCTGCATCGATAAATAAACTCGACGCGGGTTGATACAAGGAACCAAAGGGGCCCTCTTCAAACCCCAAGTAGGGTAGAATAACATCATTCGGCAGGCTGCTATTGCCCAGTCGCATGCCAGTGTTGACATAGCCGTTGTAATCCAGCTGGGCGTTGGTAAAGGCACTCGCACTTCCAAGGGCGGGCGCGTCAAAAACGTTCTCTCGAAGCGTCCACTGATTGGCTGAGACATTCTGATCAATATCTACTAACGCAGCGAAAAGGTGATTATGGCGAAAATCAAAGCTCTGATCTCCGCGAAGCGTAAGGAAGCCACGACGGAACTCGCTATTAAATATAGTATGCAGGTGCCCTTGAGAATCATCTATCTTGATTCTCAAGCCGTGAATTCGCGAGTCTTGAATAGTGAGAATCCCGAAACCCTCGTTGGCCGGATTCGCCACATTGACAAAGTAGCGCTCATCCGTTTGATAGCTCCCTGGCTCCATTTGAATATGCGCCAAGTACAGTGAATTTTGGTTCTGCACCGGAGAAGAGTGATGGCCCTCGAAGAAAACGTGCGAAATCGGATCGACTCGAACCGGGTCTGTTCCATCTTGCAGATCTCCATACCACCCCACTCGAATGGGATCACTTACCGTCCCCAAAAACTGTACACTAGCTGCCTCCTGCAAAGTAATTCCCCGTGAACCGTACCAACCGAAATGGGTTCCCGCATTTACCGTCAAAGCGGCTCCGCTTCCAATTTCGGTGTCATTGAGAAGATAATCGATCGCTGGATAGTGGTAGCCCAAATCAAAGACTCCGTCGTTATCTCTCGCTACCTGTGGACTCCAGATCGCATTGGACGTCAAGATCTGATTCTCGGGCAACACAGAAGGAGGGAAAGTCGTTCCTTGCTCGAGCAATTCAATCAATGGCGGATCAATCTGACTGATTCCCACGTTGCGAAAGGGACTCCCGTTAGCCAAGTAATAACTCCCCCCTCCCACCGATTGGAAAATCCCCATGCTATTGGCGAGCTCAACGTTATCGCTTTGACCTTGTCGAGTATAGGGTGCAATGCTGCCAATATTGACGAGAAGTGAGTTCTTGAGCTCGAGACTAGGGCCAAAGTACAAGTAATCCAGATTATCAAATGTAACGTTCGTCGCCTCTTGCGATCCGTAAATATTGGAAACAGCAACAAGACAGTCACTGAACAAGGCATTTTCAATCTTCCCATCATCACTCCAGTATCCACCGAGCCCATACGTCGAGTGCTTAATCTGCACATTGCGCACAGTCAACCGGTGACTGGCATAGGAATTGATACCAAATTTCGCGTAGCTCACTCTAGCATTCTGAATAACGAGATCTGAATAACTCGTACCCGATATTCGGATAGCCCAAGAGTTATAAGAAGCAGCCAAAGGAACCCCTGAACTACCAGAAATGATCTCACCGACCGAATCATCGTGAACCGAAGTGAAGATGACGGGAGAAAAAGAGTCCGTTGGGAAGCTCAGGTCTCCCTCCAGATTTAGACTTGAATAGCTATTCTTGACTACCGCGCCACCCTCAAACGTAGTTTTCCCGTAGGCGTAGAGAGTATTGGCAATATGATAGGTTTCTCCAGCTTTGAACGTATAATTACTGATACTGCTTACAAGAATCTCATAGTCGATTAGGTAGCCAGATTCGATAAAGGTGCTAGCACTCGCAATTTTCAGCGGAAACCGTTGATTGGAATCAACTTGGGCGTATCGCCGCGTAGGAATCTTCCTTGGCCCATGCCGAAACATGCTGCCTATACCCGCACGATTACGCGCCTTTTTCTCTTGCCCTCTCGGCAGTCTATTAAGCGCTTCTTTGGTGGACTCAACCTCGATGCCTTCAAAGAGGACCGTACGCCCCGCGTCTTCAATCCAGCGCTTGGTCACAATGGCTTCGGTTCCTGGTCGATCACCGATATCAAAGGCCTTGCCTTTTCCAATCGAGCTTCCGGTAAATCGAATGGTTTCATCAATCAGGTCCGGCTCTGCCATCTGACTGCGCTCATTCAGATTCTTCGCCAGCTCCTTAACCACCCGAACCTCCTTTACAGGTTTAGGCGCCTCAAGAATCTCACTCAACACCTCCAGCCGTGACAATTTGCTAAGACCAAATTCCGAAGGATCTGCAGGGCTCTCATGAAGCACAATGTTCTGAGAAAAACGATCACGTCGGTATTCATAGATCACGTCTGCGTCGATATCCGTAAACGCATTCCGATAAATCACTCGATTGGGCGGAAGAATCTCGCCCATAACATCTGGATTGACCTCCGATAGCACCACGTCATCTCCAGAGACAGGATCGAAATAGGATAGCCCCAACACAACGGTTCGGATTCGTTCGCCGTCATCCGTTAGAATATCTACTGTTCCTTCTGGATCCCCAAGTCTTGGAGCAAAGATCACTTTCGTTTGCCCAGAACGAGCAACGGCCCCACCCTCGAAGGCCTCGATCACATTGCTGGCTTCAATCCATTCAGCCTTTTCCTCATCCCAGCGGTTGAGACCTGTGCCCAGCTCGGTATATCCATGAATCCGCTCCTCTTCTTCCCCAAGTTCATTGGTGATGGTATCTATTCGCTCCCACTTGCGATGATGGGGACCGGCCTCGATGACTTGATAATCCGCTCGTTTGCGATCAAGCGGTTTCTTCGTGGGAGGGCGCTCGTTTTTCGCTTTCTCTTTCGGAGCATCGTCCTTGTTGAGACCAGGGGCATTGCTCCTCCCTTGCTGTGCTTGCAAGGTCGAGATTGAGATACTACCACAGAGGAAGGTGATAATGGTCAGCAACACATGGCCTCTGACTGTGCCAGGACTGTGCCAACATTGATGGGTCGAGTTGATAGCCATGGGATCTTCTTCGATAAAACTCTTCTCCTACGCGAGCGCATTCAGTGCTTGAACGGCGTTCTTTTTCGGCCTGGTTACTCCTTGTTCCGTTTCCGCTACTCAGTATGAAACGACCCAATGCTTGCCGCCTACATTCTAATGAACGATTGAATGCCAGTAGTATTATAGGTAATTGCTTCAGAATCAACGCTTTTTTCCGTCGCCTAGCTATCTGTCGTATTACTTTTTACTCTTACATCCAACAACACGTCTTCCATACTGATATAGCAATAAGTCAAGCTATAGCGCCTACGCGAGATCCATCCGGGATACGATAGGCCCAATTTTGGGGATGAAAACGAAGATCCTTGTCACGAAGAGGATCCGAGTTGGAGACGGGTTATTTTCATCGAAGCCAGCAGGGACTCGCATCAAAGAACGACGGAGATTTTTTAAATCTCGAATCATTCTCAGGAGAACATCCTGCCTGCCGCCGGTTATTCTAGCCTGTGGGCAGAACATTCCGTGGAGTGGCTAGGCGACAGAACTTCAGCCCAAAACCACCCATTGGCAGCAAGGGTTTGAACCAAGAATAAGAGCCGGTCAACCTGGCAAGCATCAATCGGAGCCGTCGTTCCGCCTTAAACCTAGAACGGGCCTATTCCTTCATCAGCACCCCTTAATTGCTCGCCAGATCGAGCTAAAGCTGCCAGCTTGTTGGCAGGTTTTGGAGTTAGGGACAGCCATCCGTAAAAGGGGAGTTAATCTTGAGTAAGACACGCCAGGCACTGGAACATCATCAAACGGGCGACGATGCCGATATCGCTCATATCGTCGATTGTATCATCGTTGACGCCATTTCTCTTGGATCGAGTGATATCCATATCGAACCTTGGGATGAATCGCTCGTTCTTCGCTTTCGCTTAAACGGCGTCTTGAAGGAGTTTGAACATATCCCCTTGGAACTGGCGGAAAAGATTTCAGCCCGACTCAAGGTGATGGCTAATCTCGTGAACTATGAGACCGAAAAACCTCAGGAAGGACATGCACGCGCCAATGCCGGAGGGTGCGTCGAACTGAGATTATCTTTCTTTCCCGTCGTGCGGGGCGGTGAGGGCAATTCATTTTCCAAGGGTGAGAAGATTGTCATCCGAATCTTCGATCCCAAGAGCCGTAGTTTCGATCTTGATCAACTCGGTTTTGACGCCACCACTTCGGACGCGATCAAGGAGTTACTTGGGCGACCTACCGGCCTCCTCCTCCTTACCGGACCAACGGGTTCAGGGAAAACCACGGCGATCTACGCCGCTCTCTGTCACCTCATCCAGAAGTTCGGGTCGAGTATCAGTATTAGTACCGTGGAAGATCCGGTCGAATTCAATCTCCCGAAGATCAGCCAGGCTCAGATTAATCACGCGCGAGACTTCACCTACCCCATCGCGCTCCGCTCATTGATGCGACAAGATCCCCAGGTCATCATGATTGGTGAGATTCGGGATCCAGAGACTGCAGCAATCGCAGTACAAGCAGGGCTGACGGGCCATCTTGTGATCAGCACGATTCACTCTGGCAGCACGGCGGGTGTCTTCGCCCGAATGATCAACATGAACATCGAGCCCTTTCTCCTCGCGTCGGCGATCATCGGGGTGCTCGGATTGCGCTTGGTTCGAAATAACTGTCCCCTTTGCGCGATGCCTTATCAGCCAGATGCCGCTTTGCTCAAACGGGTTCCGGAAAGCTATCTCGCCGATGCCTCGTGGCGACGAGGTGGCGGCTGTGACACCTGCAATCAGACTGGCTTTGAAGGCCGAACCGCCCTCGCAGAGATGCTTACAGTCGACGAACCCATCCGCGATGCTGTTATGGAGAAAATGCGAACGCGGAAACTTCAAGCCATCGCCCAAGAACAGGGTATGACCAGCCTTTGGGAATCCGGAATGGCGCGCGCGACATCCGGGGAAATTCCGATCGAGGAGATCTTACGCTCGGTCACGGAGGATCCGCTCACCTGATCCTCTAAGGCCGGGACGAGGAGGGCATGAAGGAGCACAGCGAATCGCACACCTGACTGACGACTCTACAAGAACCCATCACAAAAAAGCCCCCCCGAATAGTTTCGGAGGGGCTTTTTGAATCCGTAGCGGAAAGCCTGTCTGCAGACAGGCTTAAATCTCATTAGCCCACGGCAAGGGAGGCAGAGGTGATCTCGAGAAGCTCGTTGGTGATACTTGCCTGACGGAGTTTGTTGTACTCCAAGGTCAGATCCTTGATCATTCCATTGGCATTATCCGTCGCACTCTTCATCGCGACCATGCGAGCACTGTGCTCACTGGCCTTGGACTCGAGCAAGAACTGATACACTTGATAATTCAAGTAATGCGGCAATAAGCTCCCTAGGACGTCTGCCGCACCCGGCTCAAACTGAAACTCAAGCGCGCTTTCTTCCAACTTGGCCTCACTCTTTTCACCCTCGATTCCAGCTTCAATTCCGGTGATCTCACCGACTGGCAAGAAGGTGCGCCGCTCAGCGTGCTGAACGAGTGTGGAGACAAAATTCGTGAACAAGACGTCAATTTGCTTCACTTCGCCTTCCAAATACAGTTCCTGAAGATACTTGGAAACCGCACGAGCGTCCGTAAATTCCGGAATGTCCTTGTAAGTAAACTCAGCCGAGAGATCCCGTTTCGTTCGCGCCACAAACTGAGACGCTTTACGTCCCACAGCAACGAATATTGTAGTGTCAGCGTCCGCCTTAGAGGCTTCACGCAGAAGATTAGTATTCAGACCACCGCACAAGCCTTTGTCTGTGCTGATCACAACGAGCACAGTTTTACCCGTCTCTCGCTTCTCCATCAGATCATGACTGAAGTCGCCAGAATTGGCGGTCACTTCACCCAACATCTGATTCATCAGCGTGGCATAGGGGCGCCCGGCCAAAGCAGTCTGCTGAGCACGACGCATCTTAGACGCCGCGACCATTTGCATCGCCTTGGTAATCTGCGCCGTGTTTTTGACGGACTTAATCCGTCTTCGAATGTCGCGTGTGCTTGCCATGGAAACCTCTAGCTTGTGTTTCTATTGGTAGCTCTGCCCAAACTCTTCCAACGCACTCTTGACCGCTGCGGTCACGTCATCGCTGAGTTTTTGCTCTTTGGTAATCAAGGCGATCAGATCCTGCTTTCGAGTCTGCAAGTAATCTTGCAGCTTCGTTTGGTAGTCTTTGATCTTCTCGACATCGACGGAATCCATGAACCCGTTCTGCACGGCATAAAGGACCACCAACTGCACCTCAACAGGGAGCGGGTTATATTGTGGCTGCTTGAAGACCTCCACAATGCGCTTACCGCGTTCCAGCTGAGCCTGCGTTTTGGCATCGAGATCCGATCCGAACTGAGCAAAGGCAGCCAACTCACGATATTGAGCCAGATCAAGTTTGATACGACCGGCCACCTGCTTCATTCCCTTGATCTGAGCGGCAGAACCCACACGAGACACTGAAAGACCCACAGAGATTGCCGGACGGACACCTTGGTAGAACAGATCGGTTTCAAGATAGACCTGACCGTCAGTAATCGAAATAACGTTGGTTGGAATGTAAGCCGATACGTCACCCGCTTGGGTTTCAATAATCGGCAAGGCCGTGAGTGATCCCGCCCCGTATTTTTCACCAACACGAGCTGAGCGTTCCAACAAGCGACTGTGCAAGTAGAACACATCACCCGGATACGCTTCACGACCGGAAGGACGCTTCAAAACCAGCGAGACCTGACGATAGGCAACCGCGTGCTTAGAAAGATCATCATAAATGATCAACGCGTCCATTCCGTTGTCCATGAACCATTCCCCCATCGCACACCCGGCGAACGGTGCAAGGTATTGATTGGTGGCCGAATCAGAGGCTGCTGCCACGACAACAATCGTGTAAGGCATCGCACCCGCTTCTTCGAGAATGTTGACGACCTGCGCCACGTTCGATTGCTTTTGTCCGACAGCAACATAGATGCTGTACATCGGACGGAAATCCTTGTCGCCACGCTCTTCGGCAGCCCGATTCAAGCGAGCTTGACTGATGATCGTGTCCACACCGATCGTCGTCTTACCGGTCGATCGATCACCAATGATCAACTCACGCTGTCCACGACCGATTGGGATCATCGCGTCGACGGCCATAATACCCGTTTGAACCGGCTGAGAAACGGATTGGCGTTTAATGATGCCCGGAGCAATCTTTTCGACGGGATAATTCGTTTCCGCATTGATGGGGCCTTTGCCATCAACCGGTTGACCCAAGGAGTTCACCACGCGGCCAAGCATGGCTTTTCCGACAGGCACCTGGAGCAACTTACCGGTCGTCTTGACCTCTTGACCTTCTTTGATGCTGGTGTAATCACCCAACACAATGGCACCGACCTCGGTCTCCTCAAGGTTCAGAGCGAGTCCGACGATCCCATCGCCGAAGTCGATCATCTCATTGAGCATCGCATCCGTCAGCCCCTCGATCTTGGCGACACCATCGCTGATTTCCCGGACAACACCAACATTCTCACGGGCGACCGACTTCTTGGCACCACTGATCTGAGATTCAATTTCTTGCAATAGATTGCTCATAGCCGATAAGTGACAGAATAAACGTAAATAGTAACAATAAAGCTCAACTTGCAGAGAAAGAACCTGCAAGACCGTTCAAGCGGGATCGGATCGACCCATCGAAGACATCGCTACCGACTTGAACTCGAATACCACCGATCAAGGAGGCATTCTCTGAAAAGGTGATTGAAAGACCAGGCCCGTAGACCCCGGCCAAACGATCGCTGATTTGCGCCTGCAATAGAGAAGTCAATGCGACGGGAGATTCCACAATCGCCGTCCGTCGTTGGATCTCTAATTTCACCAAGCGCGTAAAGTGGTGAAGCACAGCCAGGTAGCCACGAGGCTTCCGCTCCAAGACGGCAGAAACCGCTGCGCGCACTCGCGTCTCATCCAATTGATCATTCTGGAGACAACTGCGGAACAAACTTTTTCC
>CAJXVR010000195.1 GCA_913061285.1 uncultured Verrucomicrobiota bacterium
CTACACTAGATCGCTCGTCGGCAGCGTCAGATGTGTATAAGAGACAGAAATTGAACCCTTCGAGCTCGATCGACGCTCCTATCAGTATGAAAAATAGCGGAGTTATTAGGTCAATGATCGGCCGAAGATTCTCGTTGAGTCGATCATGCTCAGGGTGTCCTCCAAAGGCCCAGCCTGCTGCATACGCCCCGATAACCATAGCCAGCCCAATGGCGTGAGCAGTCCAGGCCATTACCGTAAGATAAGCAACAGCCAGCACCAACAACATTGAGGAATTGCCGGACCACTTGGTGACCCTCATGAACAATTTCACAAGCCAAGGACCAAGGAATACGCCGCCTGCGATGAATGCTATCGCTTGAACTATTCCTTTAATAACTTGGGAGAATACAGACTCACCCGCAGTTGCCAATGAAACCGCCGTCCCCAGCAGGATAAGTCCCATAATATCATCCAAGACCGCCGCCCCCATCATGATGCGTCCTTCTGGGCTGCTCTGAACACCCAGTTCATCCATCACTGCTGCTGTAACACCAATGCTCGTTGCGGTTAGTGTCGCGCCGATAAAGGCAGCAACCATTGTCGACCAACCCAACGCGATTCCAACTGCAAACCCTAGCGAAAACGGCACCACCATCCCTGCCACAGCAACTCCCGTCGCCGAGCGCCAAACACTCAAAAACTCCTTAGGATCTGTCTCAAGACCTATCCGGAACAAAAGAACACAGAGCCCTACTTGAGCGAATTCCTGGAATATATGATATCCATCTGAACCATTGGTATCAGCAGGTAAAACACCCATGACTGCCGGGCCTAGAAGGAAGCCCGCAACGATTTCTCCAAATACAGCAGGTATACCAAATCTACTTGCGACTGTGCCGAGAATTTTTGCAGGAACCAGCAGCAAGGGCAGAAGGATGTGAATATCCATCGTCATGACAGTTGGTCAGCCATTTGTAAATTGAACATCCTTACCTTGCTCACTCCTCAGTCGTCTTTAGTAGCCGCAACGCATTGGCGATTACAATGAGTGTTGCTCCCGTATCGGCGAGAATCGCCAACCAGAGGCTAGTGGTTCCCATGACAGCCAATGCCAGAAAGATTGCCTTCACCGAAAGAGCAAACGCGATATTAGCTTGAATAATTCGAACAGTACGCCTCCCCAGACGTATCGCCTTACCAATTTCCAAGAGATTGTCCTGCATTAGCGCTATATCTGCCGTCTCGATTGCAGTATCAGTTCCAGCTGCCCCCATCGCAATACTCACTGACGCGGCTGCCATAGCTGGGGCATCATTCACCCCATCTCCAACCATCCCAACATGCCTGTGATTCGAAATAAGCTCCTTTACTTTGGCTACTTTTTGCTCTGGTAGCAGGTCGCCATACGCCTCATCGATTCCGGCAATCTTGGCTATGGCGTTTGCAGTCCGTTGATTGTCGCCACTAAGCATAACGACCCGTTTGACTCCTGCCTTGTGGAGCAGTTCAACTGCTCGGTATGCCTCAGAACGCACCGTGTCCCCTACCCCAATGACTCCAAGAATCTCTCCCCGGCACAATTCGTGAGGTCGATGCCCCACAATGATGACAGATTGAGCCTGCCGTTCGATGGCAGCGAGTTTCTCTTCAAGTTCATCAGTACAAAGTCCTAGATTGTGAGCGTAACGGTGATTGCTGACAAAATAGTGATGACCATCAATTTCGGCTTCTGCTCCTCTCCCCGTGTTGGATTGAAAATTCTCACCTCGCACATAATCAATGCCATTCTCGTCAGCATGCCTGACAACTGCCTGAGCCAGCGGATGCTCAGAATGAACATCGATTGCTGCAGCAATTCGAAAAATTTCGTCTTCGCATTGGGCCCCAACTATGACGACTTGAGTCACTCGAGGTTGGCCTACGGTAATTGTCCCGGTCTTGTCGACCGCCAAGGCGCTTACCCTTCCAATGGTCTCCAAATGGGCTCCTCCCTTAATCAACACTCCTCGCCGAGCCATCGCGGTTAAACCGGAAACAATCGATACGGGTGTGGAAATGACGAGAGCGCAGGGACAGGCAATCACCAACAAGACTAGAGCCCGATAAAACCAAGTCATCCAGTCTCCAGGATTCAATGCTGTGGGCACCAAAAACAGTAACACTGCAAATACCATCACACTAGGTGTGTAGTATTTCGCGAAAACATCAATCGCCCTCTCCGAAGGAGCTTTTTCCGACTGTGCTTCTTCAACTAAGTGGATGATACGAGCCAATGTCGTATCTTTGTAACCTTTGGTCACTTTGACTTCTAGCGACCCTTCGCCATTAATCGTTCCTGCATAGACGATGTCGCCTTCAGCTTTTTCAACCGGCATCGACTCACCCGTTATTGGCGCTTGGTCGACTGCAGAACGTCCGGCGATTACTTCGCCATCCAAGGACACACGGGAACCCGACTTTACAATAATCGTTTCTCCAACCGCCACCCCTTCTACGGCGACCTCTCTTATTTCATCACCCCTTTTTACCAGGGCGGTAACAGGAGAGAGATTCAATAGAGCCTGAATCGCTCGTCTCGCTCGTGCGACGCTATAGGATTCCAATAATTCTGACAGTGCAAAGAGAAACGTTACCGCAGCCCCTTCGGACCATTCACCAATTCCGATGGCCCCGGTAACAGCTACCGTCATTAAAAGATTCATGTCCGGGCGGAGACGCTTGGCCGCAGCAATCGCCTTGGGCACGATGAACCAGGCTCCGGCCACAATAGCGATTGCAAAACTCGCTCGTTCTCCAACGGGAACAAGCCAGCCCATCCACATGAACAGGAGCCCAACTGCTGTTGCACAACCCGAAACAAGCACCGATAATAGTCGCCCCTTTTGCCCCCCGCTGCTTGTCGTCGACACCTTGTCTGAGTTGAGCCTTGCCGAGAATCCTGCACCGCTAACTGTTCTCAATATATTCGTCGGCTCACAAGTGCCGTCGTGGATTACTGTCACTTCGCCCTTCATGATATTGGTGCGAACCTTCATTACTCCTTCGACACGCCAGAGCACATCCTCGATAAGATTAACTTCATTCTCGCAATCAATCTCTTCCACGAGAATCCTCGTTTCGGAATCTTGATTCACTCTCTCACGTTGACTCAATGTTTCCTCCTTTCACCTAGATTAGATCCTCTCTGTATTTACAAAGCGCACACCCCGGCAAAAACAATGACGACGGGAGCGCCAGCTGAGGCATTTCATCGGGAACCATGCCTTTAGTTTTAACTACTCTGACTTCGCCGTCTTCTCAGGACTTTTGGGGCCTCCAAGAAACACTTTAGTCGCCCATCGCTTTCCAAAGAGCGGTGCCCGGTAGTGCAAGCAAAGCTGCTCTCCTTCCTTGAACTCTACCTTGTCGACGGGCGCACCGTTGCGATATGCACGAGTCCGCTTATTCCAAGTGATGAGCATTACTTTCTTTTTCTTATCCTCGGTAATCAGTATAGCCGTCTTTTCCTCAGGATAAATCCTGTCGACTTTACCGCAAATGCTTCGCCACATACGTGGCATGGCTTGGACCTGCGTTCCAGTGACCAAAAACACACCCAATAAGAGTGTGAAAACGGAAATCTTCATATTGTTCATGATGATAAAAAAAGTTTAGTGCTTGTGGTGATTGTGGAAGTGGCCGCCATGCGGCTGGCCACTTCCCGTAGATAGAGCTCGTCGCAGGTGGCGGAAGTAAAAGAACGTGTATCCCAGTAGTATGACGAGTCCGACGATTATCCATCGTCGTGTCGACTTTCGCTCTTTCAACTTCTGCTGCAGTTGCCATTTCTGCCTGCGACTTGCTCTATTACGATTTGCCCTTTTGTTTCGCCGCCGCTCTTCTGCTGGACTGATTTCACGCATCGCCCATGGCGGCGGCGATGCTGCACGTAGTATCCTACGTATTCGTGGATGGGCCTTAAATTGATGTAGCCACTCCTTCCACATGAGGGTCAGCAACGCCTTCCACGTTGGTTCAGGGGTTAATGGTCGTGGCCGTCTCCCTTTTTGTGCCCTTCCTTGCCGTGTTCGTGCTCGCCTTCTTCACAAATACAAGCGTACTCGGCACGCTTGCACCCGCCGCAAACTTCATCATGGAACTCGAAGCGGAAATTCTCTGATTTGGCCCCTTGTTTGCCTCTCAACAACACAACAACTCGGTAACCATCCCCTTCCGGAAGTTTCTTCTTCGAAACCAGCTTTCCTTTACGCTTTTCAAACGGAATTCGAACACGTCCAGATTTGGCTTCAGCGATAACAGTGACCTGTTGCTCGGAAGCCGCCACAGGCTTGAGCTTTTCGTCGTAGAATGCAAAAGACACTGTCCGGTCCTTTTCTACGAAGAACTCCGCATGTGGAGGACTATTCTCCAATAGTTTTCCACCTCTTGGGCCCGCTGCATGGGCATGATCGTGGTCATGATCGTCGGCGGCGTAGGCTGCTGGAATCCAGCAGCAAAGCCCGATTACTAATATTATCGATTTTATCGTTTGCTTCATTTTCGTTTCCTTATTTTTGGTTGTTTATTTACTTCGACTCACTCAAGTCGGTTTCATCGTTTCTATCTGCCTGCTCTGCAGCAGTGTTTTCGTCCAAAAAGTCCACATTTTCGGATGTAGGCACATCGCTCTTTCGTTCCAACCAGGCATAAAGGGTTGGCAACAAAACGAGTGTGAGAAAAGTCGAGCTAATGACGCCTCCGATAACGACTGTTGCTAGCGGCCGTTGAACCTCCGCTCCAGCACTCGTAGCAATGGCCATCGGCACAAATCCCAAACTTGCCACCAGTGCTGTCATTAGTTTCGGCCTCAGACGCAACAGTGAACCGTCCCACACGGCTGTTTTCAGATCCTCTCCTTGCTCTCTCAACTGATTGAAGAATGTGATAATCATCAATCCGTTGAGCACTGCGATTCCGCTCACTGCAATGAATCCAACGCCAGCGGAAATACTAAACGGCATCGACCTCGCCCACAGTGCGAACACGCCTCCTGTAACCGCCAACGGAACAGCTGTGAACACCAGGACAGCTTGCCGAAAACTACGAAAGGTCGCAAAAATCAGAAGGAAGATGAGCGCTAATGCTACAGGCACTACAACCGACAACCGCTTGCGCGCTTCTTGTAGATTCTTGAAGTTTCCGCCAAACTCTACGAAGTAGCCTTCGGGAATATCGACGTTCTCCGCTATTTTCGCCTGAGCCTCATTAACGAAACTTTCCGTATCTCGCCCTCTCAAATTGACCATTATGGTCAATCGGCGTTGAAAAGCTTCGCGGTTGATCGTGTTAACACGTTCCACCACCTCGAAGTCAGCCACCTGCTCTAAGCTAATCACCCCTCCGTCTTCGGTACGAATTGGCATCTGAGCTACAGCATCCAAGTCTTGGCGAGCGGATTCCGGTAACCTCACGACCAAGGGGTATCGAAAGATACCATCAATGACGATTCCGGCTTCGGCTCCGGCAAAGCCAGCTTGAATGACTTCGTTCACCTCAGCAGCATGAACGTTATAGCGAACCATCGCTTCCCTATCCATGTTGACCTCAAACAGCGGGGCCTTGCCTACAGCATCGAATTCGACATCACCAGCTCCTGGAACCTGTTCGACAATTTCCCGAATTTCAGACGCTATTTTTTCCAAAACTTCGAAATCCTCTCCAAAGACCTTGATAGCTAAATCAGCCCGAATGCCTGAAAGCAGTTCGTTGAACCGAAGCTCGATAGGTTGGCTAAAAAGAATCGCTTGTCCCGGGAAGTTGGCCTTCAATTCCTCACCCATTAGCTCTGCTAGCTCTTCCTTGGAAATGGGGTCCCCTTCAACAAGCCGCCACTCGGATGGTGGTTTGAGCAACGCATAGGTATCCGCAACGTTGACCCCCATTGGATCCGTTGCCACTTCCGGAGTACCGAGTCTAGAAATGATGTGGGTGACTTCAGGAAACTGCTTTAACAAGAGCTTCTCCGCCTTTTTCTCCATATCTATGGATGCCTTCAGGCCGATGCTCGTTGTTCGAATCATCTGCACCGCAAGCGAACCCTCGTCAAGTTGCGGCACAAATTCCGCTCCCAACTTTCCAAAAGTCACAACAGCTAGTGCGAATATTCCGGCCATCCCAGCCGTGACCGGCCATCGAAATTTTAGGGAAAACCGCAAAACGGGTTGATAAACAACTTTTGCCAAATGCATTAAAGGGCTCTCCTTTTCGCTCACCTTTCGGTTCATAAGAAAGGCACAAAGCGCTGGAACCATCGTGAGAGCCAGAAGCAGTGACCCGACAAGAGCAAGAATCACCGTAATAGCCATCGGTTTGAACATTTTCCCCTCCACACCGACGAGTGAGAGAATCGGAAAATACACAATCGTGATGATGGAAACGCCAAAGACCATTGGTCGTCCCACCTGTTTGCAAGCAAGCAGTATGGTGTTAAGTCGCTCACGCTTGGTGAGTAATCGTCCTAGCTTGTGCTGTTTCTCCGAAAGCAATCGAATGATATTCTCAGCAAGCACAACCGAGCCATCAACGATCAGCCCAAAATCGATCGCCCCTAGGCTCATCAGATTTCCCGACACACCCAGATGAACCATTCCGGTTAGCGCAAACAACATCGATAACGGAATCGCCAGCGCCACGATGATTGCCGCTCTGACATTGCCTAGCAGCAGCATCAAAATCACGATCACGAGCAATGCCCCTTCCACGAGATTTTTTTCAACCGTCCAAATCGTGCGATCGACAAGGTCCGTTCGGTTATAAACCGTCTTTACCTCTATCCCTTCGGGAAGACGCTTCTGAATTTCCTCAATTTTTTGATGCGCCCTCTGAGCCACAAGACGGCTGTTCTCACCAAGCAACATCATCGCCACGCCAATCAGCGCTTCTTCCCCATTGTAGGTCGCTGCCCCCGTGCGTACACTGGAACCAATTCCGACCTCCGCAACGTCCTCAACGAGTATCGCCTCATTGCCTGCCCCAAATTTTAGCGGAAGCTTGGCAATTTCCTCTGTTGTGTAGACGCGACCAGATGCCCGGATGGTGATGTTCTCCCCGGCTTGCTCTACAACGCTACCGCCCGCATTTTCGGTATTCTCGCTGAGCATTGTAGCCAACTCACCATATGTCAGACCGACACTCATAAGCTTCTGTGGGTCTGGAAACACGACTATCTGTTTCGCGTAGCCTCCTGAGGTATTGACTTCGGTCACCCCTTCAACGCTGACCAACATAGGAGTCACGACAAACTCCTGGATAAGCCGCAACTGCATCATCCGTTCCTGTTCTGTCTCAGGTGCATTCGTAGCGTCATCCGCATACTTCAATACATAGAAGTATATCTCGCCTAATCCGGTTGAAATGGGAGACATCTGAGGTAAGTCGATGCCAGCGGGCAATGCATCTACGACATTTTGCAGCCGCTCGCTCACAAGCTGACGGGCCAGGTAAATATCTGTGCCCTCCTTGAACACAAGTGTCACTTGCGACAATCCAAACTTGGAAATCGAACGCACCTCTATCAGGTCTTGAATCCCACCCATCTCGATTTCTATGGGATAGGTCACCAATTTTTCAATCTCCTCGGGAGCCAGGGACGGCACAGACGTATTAATCTGAACCTGAACGTTCGTAATGTCTGGAACGGCATCAATGGGCAGCCTCAACGCCGAAGAAATTCCGACGGCAACGATACCCACTACCATTATCAGCACGAAAACTCGTTGCTTAATCGCGAATTCAAAAATCTTGTCTATCATCTTGTTTCCCCTTTAGTGGCTGTGACCACCACCCTTTGTAAAACGCAGTTCAATCAACCAGAGGTCTTCGACACCCTCACTGGCGACAACATCTCCCGGGTATACCCCGCCAAGAACTTCAATCATCGTTTCGCCTGACGCACCAACCTCGACCTCCGTTCTGAGAAAACGATCTCCATTTTTGACATACGCAAAGGTCCCTGTAGCAGCTTTCAATAACGCACTGCGAGGCATCGCAAATACGTTGCGATTTTTTCCCGCGAACTCCACCTTCAAGAACGTTCCGATTCTCACTTGAACATCGTTCAGTGGCACCTCGACAATCGCCTCGACACGCTCGATAGCTTCCCTAGTCCCGCTGTCGAGGTGTGTTAGGTGGCCGCTCAAAGGCTCTTTCCGTCCTGGCACGAACGTTTTGACGTTCTTTCCTAGCTCTAACGTCTCGGCGTCCGATGAGGAAATCATCGCACTGGCCAGGGCTTTGTTCGTCACCCCATCAGCCATCTTCTTTATTTGGAAAACCTGTGCTACCGCAGAGAAACTCAAAGCCAATTGGTCTTCCGTCACCTCGGCAGTTTTTAATCCAATTACCTTGCTTGCTTCTTCGTGGATGATAAGTCCTTTGCCTTCGGCAAACTCCGCTCCTCCACCCTCCTCTGCTCCGTGGCCGTGCGCATGCCCATGACCGCCTCCAGCTCCATGACCGTGACCGTCATCTTCTGAATGGCCGCCGCTACATCCGGAAACCGCCACCAGCAGAAAAAGACTTACCACCGAAATCCACACCGTTATAACCTTAATACGATTCATAGTTCTTTCTCCTTCATGGCCCAAATTTCTGGCCCCAGGCCTGTCAGCACTTCGAGTTGACCTCGCGCCTCGATAGCTTCCGCTTGGAGGTCTACGATGGCCTCGACCGCATCGAGATACTCTCGTTGAAGCTCCATGTAGGTTCCAATCGGCAGCGCTCCCAAGCGATAATGTCGGTCACCAAGTTCTGCGGCTTCCTTGAACTCTTCCAAGGCATCACTCCCCCATTGGCCGAGCTCTTGTAAGCGAAGCTGGTATGCGAGCGTATGCTCCATCACCGACCGATCAACTTGTAGTCGACTCAGATATAGAGATGTCTCAGCTTGAATTTCTCTCGATTTCGCCTTCGCGATATTTCCTGAGTTGCGATTCCAGAATGGCAGGGGCAACGAGATGCCAATGCCTGCAATCGTCTGACGCTCAATGTCGTCTTGTTGAGAAACAAATGGACCAACCGATATCTCCGGCCAACGCTCGTTGCGTCTCAGTTTGACACTCAGGTTCTGCTGTTCCAGCTCGACCTCACGCATGCGAAGTTCGAAACTATTGCTACGAGCTGAATCCAGAAAATCCGCCATCGGTGGTGGGCTTGGCAGAAGCACCGGCATACTCATTATTGTAAGGGGTGTTCCCAGTGCTTGGCCTCGAAGCAGATTGGCTTCAAAGAGTGCAGACTGAAGTGCTTCATTGGCCTCGATTGCCTTCTTTCTAAAGGCAACAACGGCTGACTTTACAACCCTAATCTCGATGAGAGGAGCCACCCCGGCTGGGTTTCGTTGCACCAGAACTTCACTCAATTCCTGTAGCCTATTAGCTACCTCAGTACTCGCTTCCGCTTTTGTTTGGGCAGCCAGCAAATTGAACCCCACGACATTTGCTTGTGCTTTCAGGGCCAACCGAAATTGATTCAATCCCAATTCGGCAAGCTTCACATCCCGATTGGCGATAGCCTTCCGAAGAGTGATTCGACCGGGATATTCAAACGTCTGCATGACCGAAACACTCCAGGCAGTACCCTCCCCCGATAGACCAGCACCAGTGACGCGACTACGTCCGACCTGAGTGGATAGCTGTGGGTTTGCAAGAATTCCTGCCTGCTTTCGACCACCTTTTGCGGCTTCGATTTCTTGCACGTAGAGCTGCAGCTCCGGATTTCCACGCTGCACTTGCTCAATAAATTCTTGGGACGAAACGTTTTTTTTCTCCCCCACCGACACCACCTCCTGGGCAAAACCGGTTTGGGAATTTACGAGTGCCACAAAAAGGCACAATGGTACTGTATTTCTCTTCATAAAATTGTTCACTATAGGAGTTTGGGGAAATCTGGGTTCCCTACCGATTAGGCGGAGAATCCACGCGATTCACCTACCAGCCTCGATGGGAAGACCGAGATTGGTTAGGCACAGATTATGAAGGGGTATCAGATGAGAAGGACAACTGTCCGGAGGGAAAGAAGAGTAGGACTAAAGTCCAGGGGGGGAGGAATTGGCAAAGTCGTCACTGTTGCCATCTCAAGGTAAGCTTCAGAGACAGCCTCGACTGAAACATGAGCTAAAGTTTCTGTATTCGGAGTTAGGCTCTCTAGGTTACTCGGCCTCGATTCCACCAATTCGAAATTCAGAGGGATGTCAATGCAAGGTCCGCAATGACAGTGGGGGTCGGCCGAGGACAATTCACAATTCTCAGCCACGTCAATCCCATAGAAGGAATCCACACAGGAACCATCATTTGCAGATTCGATGGCAACATGGCCATCATCCCCCACACACAGCACCGATGCACTCCCCGTTCCGGCAATAACTGCCAGGTAGATCATGCATAGAATGACTGATATGATTTTTCTCATCGAGTTTCCAACTGTTAAAAACTATGGAGCCGCTCTACCAGGAATGCAACTAATTCCTCTTCGAATCCTCATATCTCGTAGGCAAGCCTTAGTTTAGCCTCGAGTCATTCGTTTTCATCCGCTCCCAGAAACTGAATTCCACTCGACGCTTTGCCGTTTGAATAGGGGCAGATCAATCAAGTCTTAGTATTTTGGTCGTTCTGATTTATAGATTGAATGTTGTTCGGAATATCTCCTTGCAGCCGTTTGACATAAAATTCAGGGTTTTCCCTAAATACTTCGACACACTTGGGGCACCGGCAAAAATGGACTTCGTAGTGTCCCAGTTCAAATCTGACAGGCTGGGCAGACGACCAAGTCATCGGTTTCTTGAAGATACTTCTGAGGGTCGGTTTCGAAAACATCGAGGCATTCTTGGCAACAAAAATGGCAGCGCTGCCCTCGATGGAATAAAGATACCGCATTTTCTTCACTGATTCCAAGTCGTGTATGCGAACATCCACAAGTACGACAAATTACTGGTTCAAGGATTCTCATTTCGACATTTCATTGGTATCCAAGCGATCGTTATCCACCCGGTCATTGATGTTCCCTGCAGGTTCTTTCAAGCTACCGCTGTAACCAGCCGTTTCCACAGCGGCCAATAATGATTCTTGGTTCGGGACCATTTCAGAATAGGCAATCAGCGCCTGTTTCTTCGCATAGTTTACCTTGACGGCTTCCACTCCTGAAACCTTCCTGAGTTCCTTTCCCAATATGGCAGCACATGCCTCGCATGTCATACCCTCTACACTGATGGCTATTTGCTTCTGGGAGTCCGTAATTACGGTCGTCGGCCCGTTGTTGACGAAAAATCCAACATAATTGGGAAAGAAGAGAAGGGTTGCAGCGATTACTGCCACTACCCACAACATAGCCCGATTAAATCGCTGCGGTGTCACGTTAGGAGGCGAGCAACATCCGTTCGCATCTGCTGCTGTGCTGCAAGCAGTCGGCCGGTAAGCAAAGTAGAAGCCAAGAGCCAGTAATGCAAATGTGAGTGACACAAAAAAAGGACGGTATGTCTCCAAACTGGCTAGGGCTGCAGCTCCTGACGCCCCTACCCCGATCAACAACAAAGGCAGCCAGCAACAGGCCGATGCTACAACGGCAGTCGTTATCGTTCCAATCCAGAGAAGACTAGGCTTCCTAGGTGCCTCCACCGAGTCTCTGGCTTTGGTCGGAAAAACTCCCAATCTCTTCTCAGTTTCCCCTACAACGCCACGCACTACCGCCAAGCAACACGAGCCCATTGGGCTCTTTGTCTCGCACCAACAGGCCGCTTTCATCTGCGTCGTAATGTCATTAATCGCAGTACTTTTACCGGTGCTACGGATTTCGTCCTCGATACTCTCAACAGAATGATTGAAGCAGTAACATACGGGACGAGGGGCGGATGTCTCCTTAATCCCAACCCGAACCATTAACGAATCCTTTAGAAAAAGCGAGGAGGTAGCAGCTAGTGAGAAATACACCACATCGCATGTTCGTGAGGCGCAGAATCGATAAGGCCCATGTCCAATGTGCTTTTGCGCATCAGGTTTCAGTAGCGACTGAAGCGTACACTTCTTTACCGCTTTTCCCTGGGCCCCGCATTTCGGGCATATATCTGAATGGCTTTTCTTCATAACACCGCCATAACTTTACGCCCTAGACCTAGCTCTAGGGTCAAGAGGAGAAACTCTTCGGCAGTTGACTTTGGACCTAGCTCCAGGGTTTAAGATAGCAGAAAAGGACGATACCATGAAGACCACAAACAAACCCTTGTTTATCGGTTCGCTCGCACGGCAGGCAGGCGTGAGCGTCGACACCGTGCGTTACTACGAAAAAATCGGATTGATGCCTCCGCCCCAAAGAACGCCTGCGGGCTACCGTAGTTTTGAACCCTCCTCAATCGACAGACTTCTCTTCATTCAGAAAGCTCAGAGATTGGGATTCTCTCTGGAAGAAATCAAACGGGTTCTCGACCAGCGAGGTACTGGAGAGCTGCCGTGTGGCACGGTGATTTCAATGGCTCAAGTGCGCCTGGATGCCGTTGAATCGCAGTTGGCGGAACTCTCCGCCCTTCGAGATACCCTTCGTAAACATCTTCGAAAATGGAAACGCTCATCGAATAGCAAGGCTTGTGCAGCAACACAGTTTTGTAACCTTATTGAGGAAATCGAATTGGTATGAGAAGAATTGCCTCGACCCCCTACCAGCCCTAAAATGTCAACGATGCCAGAAGAACTCATTCCAATTTTCCATGTCAAGGATGGCTACGAAGCGGCCAAGTGGTACGCTCGTCTAGGCTTCGAAATCGAAGGCGAACATCGCTTTGCCCCGACATTGCCACTCTACTTGTTCATCAAGCGTGGCAATATACGGTTGCACCTATCGGAACACAAGGGAGATGCCCGGCCGGGAACTCTGGTTTATTTCTACGTTCACGATGTGGATGTAATTGCCCAAGAGTTCGAGGCAAAAATCGAAACTCAACCCTGGGCTCGCGAGGTTAAGCTCACAGACCCAGACGGAAATAGGCTGCGAATTGGTGAGAGAAAAGAATAATCTGACCGCAGATCAGGGAATTATTCTGCGAGATGTTTTGACGGGACTCCGGCTTTGCTACGCCCATCTTCACGAAGCTCCATACGCTTGGTGATCCGGATGAAATTGACAGAACATACCACGGGCGCGACGCACTCTGGGTACCCCCACATCGAAATTCATTCTCAGAAGGCTTCTATCAATTCAGCCCTATGATGAGTAAGCCCTAAGTTCATCGCACAAACCCTTGATAGGCTTACAAGCTGACATACCAGAGCATTGATGGCACAAAGCAGTCGCCAAAATTTAAATTCAAGGCGAGTAACGCTTAATCAATCGTTCACCAACCGCGAAAAATAGATAGCAACAAGAATATGGCAGGGGACTCGGGTAAGCGAAACAGCAATTAAGAACTTCCAATAGTTCATTCTTAATACGCCTGCCATCCAGCAGATTACACTATACGGCAAAGAGGTTACCGCTGAAACTGCGATGCCCCAGACTCCGAATTTCTTGTATAAAGTGACTCCCTTTTTCGTCTTCCGCTTCCCGATCATTTTTTCGAACCCAGATAACCCAATCAGTTTTCCAAATCCATAGTCGATTATTCCAGATGCGATTCCAGCGACTCCAGAAACCATTGCAATATGTGCTGTAAAATGTTCCAAGAACAACGGCGACCCGGCGATTACGAAGTGGGGGAAATAGGCTGAATTGTTTCCGTCGCTCGTTCGATTGATTCTTGATCAATATTGGCTTTGGCCTCTGGACTGTTTTTTTTGACACTTTTCCGATTCATTTACTTTTAGTTCTTGGTTACAGTGCCTTTGCTTCCATCTAAAAGGACCTTGTCTCCTTCAATCAATTCTTCGGTAACTCCATCAATCCCGACAACCGCAGGAATTCGGTATTCGCGAGCAACGATTGCTGCATGGCACAATGCCCCGCCTTTCTCCGTAGCAATTCCGCGAACGACAGCTAACGCAGATGTCCATGCGGGTGTCGTGTATCTAGTGACCACAATGCTCTCGTTATTGAGCCGAGCTAAATCAGATACATCTTTAACCACAACCACTTTTCCGGCAACAACGCCTGAACTCGCGGGATGTCCCTTCAAAAGCGTTCCACTCTTGCGAGATCTACTGAATGGAGAATTAAGCCAATCGGGCGGGATAGCATTGTGTTGGCAAGAGTATGCGAGTCGCCTGCCAGCCACGGAACATCTAGTTGCTTTCGGGCCATTATCTTTCCCATTGTGTTCTTGCAACAGTTGACCAAGTTCTTGCTCATGTAAGAAAAACACATCTTCTGGATCCCTCAACATCCCTCTTTCGACCAATCGTTTTCCAAGGACTTTGATCGATGCTCGCATCAACGGCCATGACGAATGGAGCACAAAGGGACGATATTCCCTCATAGCCGCCGCTTTTTGGGCTGCTTTCAGAATCTTTGGCAACAGCCACTTCGCCAGAAACGTTCCTAGCAGGCGTTTCTCTGCCTCTTCTCGCTGTTTCTCCCTCTCCTTCAGATTCACCTCCGGAGAAAATGCTGGTGTTTTCAGCATGTTGCCGATCGCTGCCAAGTATCCAACTGGATTCTCTCCGGATGTCGCATGGACGATGTCCAGTTCATACACGCGATGTCCAAACTCTTGAAGCCATTCGTCAAACTGATCTGACCATTGCGTCTTTCTGCCATTTTGGATTTCGTTCCAAATACCGTCAAAGCTGCCCTGCTGGAACATTTCCTTGATCTGTGCATCCATGTCCGCACTTCTGGCAAGATTCCATAGCATGATGTCGGATTTGATGGACGGGTTCTCAAATCCTGACAACAGAATGTCCAAATCGTGCTTATTGGTCGAAGCCACCATTCTAGAAAGTCCACAAAAAGTCTTTACGACGAATTTGGCATACAGCCCTGTGAGTATAACCCACGCCCATAATCTTGCGGTTCCTTCCACCGTCACCTTAGTGAATTCCAATAGCTCGGCGTCGGACAGATGAGACAAGTTTTCTGTGCTGCGCTCCTTTACGACGTCTAGGAACTCATTGCTTTTTCTCTCCCACTCCTGCCAAATCGATCCACCCAGACACAACCACTTTGGTAGGCATGCTAGTGTCCGCAGGCTAAATCGTAGTGTAGCCCGTGCGTAATAAAAACCAGCAACGATGATCCAACTAGGTTCTTTTCGAACAAGCCCCAGTTTTTCGTCTGTCTCTTATACACATCTGACGCT
>CAJXVR010000196.1 GCA_913061285.1 uncultured Verrucomicrobiota bacterium
TACGAGATGTAGAGAGGTCTCGTGGGCTCGGAGATGTGTATAAGAGACAGGAACCCAGCAGTGGCCTTGATGATCTCTGCTCCAGATCGGGCGGAGGAGGTTGCTCGGTGTCGATCGATGGGATTCGTAGAATACTTTTTGAAGCCGATTGATCCTAAACGTCTGCTTGCTTTGGTGGAGCAATTAGCAGGGTATGATTCTTGCGATGAGCTTGAGGAAGAGAAAGTCGTCGAGCCCCAAGATGCGGTCGTTGCTCGTCGGTTTCTCGTGGCTGAAGATAGTCCGATTAGCCGAAAGGTCGTGGTCAATCTCTTGAAGCGCCAGGGTCATGAGGTCATGACGGCGGCTAACGGAATGGAAGCGGTGATGGCCGTCGGTCGTCGTCGCTTTGACGGGGTATTCATGGATGTGAACATGCCGGATATGGATGGTCTGCAGGCCACCAATCTGATTCGCGAGCGAGAGCAGGGAAGTGAGCGACATGTTTGGATTATTGCACTCACTGCGCAGGCCCTGAACGGGGACCGGGAGCGTTGCTTGGCAGCCGGGATGGACGACTACCTTTCGAAGCCGATCCGCTTGCCAGAACTGTCTGAAGCCATTCAGCGGATCCCAGCGCCGCCTACAAGAAGCGAAGCGGAAGGAGGGCGCATTTTCAATGGCTCAGCATCGGGGGGATTCGATGTTCTTGGTTCCATGCGTTTGATTGAGCTGGCGATGGAAGAGGTAGTTCGCGGGCGCCATCAAATTGCGGAGTCGATTGCGAAGAATTCTGCGATTGAACTGGAAAACTCCTCTCATCGATTAAAAGGAGTTCTCCAGCAGTGCCAGCTGAACAAAGAAGCCGAGCTTGCAGGCCGCCTTGAGGCCTTCGGTCGAGACGGCTGTTTGGTCCCCGCGACCGAAGTGTTTGCCGCGTTGGTAAAGGGCCTGACGCGGGTAGACGACGTTCTTGAGAATCAGCGGCAGAAGCTGATTCAAACCGGAGCCGAACCCGGTTCCGATTAATTGTTTGGCTGCTGTTCAGGAATGTCGGTGACCCGCCAGTTTATGAATCCAAGGACCTTGTAGTGGTGAAACTTGGATTTTCCTACCATCGGGCCGGTCGCATCAACGAAGGCTCCTGAATCCGTCTCGTAGGCAAGTAATGCAAAGCGAGCGACCGAATCTGCGTGTTGCGCCTTGTAGAGTGCTAGTTCAGGGGTTTGGACCTGACCGGCCAGGGGAATAGGCATTGCCAATTCAGGGAGACCCAGAAGTGAATCGCGGCTATCGATTCCGAGTGCACCGCTTCGGGCCTCGACGACAAGCTCAGATCCTTGACGTTCGGGGACTAAAAGCGCGCCGTTTGTCGCGAGAAGCTCCCGGATGCTTCCAAGGGCATAGCCATCGTCGTAGCTCTTGAAATAACTCTTATCGAAGAAAACTCGTTTCCCTTTTACTGCGGCGAGATCAATGTCTTTGATCGCGTGGTCAGTCGCGGTGCTTAGTAGGAGTTGTTCGGTCGCTGTCCGGGCGGGTTCTGTCACTCGAATTGCGTGACAGGCTGTGAGTAGCGACGCTAAGACAAGGAGGGCTAGCGAGCTCGAAAGAGACTGGATCATACGTGGTGATTTCATACTTAATCTTCTTGGCCGGGTTAGGCGTTTGAATCTTTAGAAGCGTTTGGAACGGCGCCTCCATTGATGAGATAGAGGACGGCCATTCGAACGGCGAGGCCATTACTGACCTGGTCAAGAATGACGGATCGCTCACTCTCGGCCACCTCTGTGTCAATTTCGACACCGCGATTCATTGGGCCTGGGTGCATGATGATCGCCTTCGGTTTCATCTGATTGAGGCGATCAATCGAAACGCCGAAAAGTTTTGAGTACTCTCCGAGGCTAGGGAACATCGTTTGGCGTTGTCGCTCGTGCTGAATACGGAGAAGGTTGACGATATCGGCATCAGCGATGGCATCCTCTAGGTCGTAGGAGACCCGGCATCCAAGGGATTCAAAACGTTTGGGCACGAGCGTGGGAGGGCCGCACAGCGTAACGTTTGCCCCCATGTGTTTTAAGGCCCAAATCAGTGAGCGTGCCACGCGGCTGAAGAGAATGTCTCCAAGAATGGTAACGTTCAGCCCGGCGATTCGCCCTAGCTTTTCTCTCATCGTAAAAATGTCCAACAAGGCCTGCGTTGGGTGCTCGTGAGCGCCATCGCCTGCATTGACGACAGAGGCATCGAGAAAGCGAGAAAGGAAATGAGGGGCGCCTGCGGAACGGTGCCGGATAATAAGAATATCCGCATTGAGGGCCTCAAGATTCTGTGCCGTGTCCTTGAGTGTCTCGCCCTTTCGAAATGACGAGGCTTCTGTGGAAAAATTGATGACATCCGCTGAGAGGCGTTTGGCAGCAAGTTCGAAACTGATGCGCGTGCGGGTTGACGGCTCGATAAAGAGGTTGACGATGGTCTTTCCCCTAAGCGCAGGTACTTTCTTGATATCGCGCTGGCCTACGCCCTTAAAGGTCTCAGCGGTGTCTAGGACTGCCGTCAATTCGTCGGCGCTGAGGCTTTGGATGTCTAGAAGGTGTCGTCGGTTCCAACTCATGCCGCTTTGATATGAACTTCAAACCCTTCTAGGTTTTCAAGCGTTGTGACTTGGACTCGTTCGCCTTGCTGGATGTCGACGGAGCGACCGACGTAATTCGGTGCAATCGGAAGGCATCGATCTCCCCGGTCAATAAGAGCTGAGAGAAGGACACGATCGGGGCGTCCAAAATCATGAAGTGAATCGAGCGCGGCACGGGCCGTTCTTCCCGAATGAATCACGTCATCAACTAGCACGACCGTTTTTCCTGTGATTGTTGCGGGGAGATTCGTGGGTTGAAGATTAGGGAGTGGGTGCTCATTGAGATCATCGCGGTGCATGCCGACGTCGATCGTCCCTGAGAGAATGGTTGTCTTCCACAGATCCGCGAGGATTTTCTTGAGATACTCGGCGATCCATACTCCTTTTCCGTGAATGCCGACCACGATGATATCGTCTGGCTGGGATACGTCGCGGACGATTTCAGTGGCAATGCGTTCGAGATCCGAATGGATCGCTTCTTTATCGGCCAGTAGTCGAGAGTTGGGATTTGTCACGGGATCAGGAGCAACTATCAGCACCATTTGGACTGTTTCTCATGAGCGTCGCGTCCAGCGGGGTAGAAATCAAGCGCGCGCGAGCTGTCGGCTCTTTCGCCAACCGGTGCGGTGGTTCATGATCCAGTCAATGAGGGCGTTCTCAAACCCTATATCACGTCCCGCTTTCTCGGACTCGAGCCATTTGTGTCTCAGAATCTCGTTCCGCTCAGCCTGGAATTCGAGATAGAGAGAAAGGTTCTTGACCGTATCTTCGTTGCGCGATTGCGAATTATCTGAAACCGACATAGTGGCGTAGACAGCTAAAAGTTCCGTAACAACGGGAAATTAACAGGACCAAATCAAATGACAACTGAATAGTGGGGCCTCATGAACGATGAAATGAAGAGGTGTCATCGTTTTGATGACACCTCTTGCACGGTCAGTCTATGGTCAAAGTTTGGCGAGTTCAGCCTGGACGATCTTTGCAACTTCAAGAAACGCCTGGCCGGGCCCTCCTTCGGGATCCTTCGCGACGACCGGGATGCCGGCGTCTCCGCCTTCGCGGATTTCCTGGAAAATGGGAACTTCGCCCAGGAAGGCTGTGTTTTGCCGGGCTGCTTCGTCTTTGCCTCCTCCGTGACCGAAGATTTCGAGTCGTTCACCTTGGGGCGACGTAAAATAGCTCATGTTCTCCACCAGTCCCAAAATTGGTACGTTGACCTTGCGGAACATGTTGATTCCCTTCCTGACGACACCAAGCGAGGCCTCCTGAGGCGTTGTGACAACCACGCCGCCGTCGAGTGGCACGGTTTGGCAGAGAGAAAGCTGAGCGTCACCGGTGCCTGGGGGGAGATCCACGAGGAGAAGATCGAGGTCGCCCCATTCTACACTCGAAATAAATTGCTGAATCGTCTTCATGATCATGGGGCCCCGCCAGATGACCGGTTGATCGTCTTCCAGGAGGAAGCCCATGCTCATGAGTTTCACCCCGTGATTTTCGAGTGGTACGAGTTTTTCATTGGAGCTGAGGCTCGGTCGTTCCTTAACACCCATCATGAGAGGGATGCTGGGACCGTAGATATCACAATCGAGCAAGCCGACCTTGACTCCTCGTTGGGTTAGAGCGCAGGCCAGGTTGGCTGAAACGGTCGATTTGCCGACTCCACCTTTACCACTTGCTACGGCTACGACTTGTTTGATGCCAGGAACGCGATTTGGGCCTTGGCCTTGCCCGGCCTGAGGCGCGGCGCCTGCTGCAGGGCTAGCTGCTTTTGCCCCTTGGGGTGCTTTGACATCGACGTAGACATGTTTGACGTCTCCGATAGCTCGAATGGCTTGTTCTGACTCGGATTTGATCTGTTGAGCGGCCTCGGGACTGCCTCCGGTCAACTCAATGACCACGGCGACCGCACCGTTTTCTGCTGAGATATCTTTGACGAGTCCGAAGGATACAATATCGCGGGAGTACCCCGGGTATTTTACCGCTTTAAGTGCTTCTTTAATGGTTTCTGGAGTCATAGCGCTCGGGACGACTTTAGTCTGTCGCGGAATGGAATCAAAAGATCAAAATTCGGAAAGGGTGGTTCCTCATTCCATTTTACCGCCCTTTGGGGCTCTGACAGCTCCTGACAGCATTTTGACCAATGCTTGAACCTGAGTGAGAGGGTATTTGATCCGTGTCTAATTATTTCCAATCGAAGTCATCGATTGGCCTAGCGCGAGGGTCTGGCTGGCAGTGTTTGAGATGATGGGAGATATCTTGGTGCTGCCCCGGGAGAACGAGTGACGGGCTGAGTTCGTTCAAGGGGGCGAGAACGAAGAATCGTTCGAGAGCCCGGGGGTGGGGAAGCACAAGCCTCGGCGTGCTCATTCTAACTGCTTGAAATGAGATAATATCGATATCCAAGGGACGGGCTTCGTTGTGGACCTTCTTCGGGGTGCGGCCACAGGCCTGCTCAATGGCTTGGCAGTGATCCAGCAGCGAGCCGGGAGACAATTTAGCAGCGGATTCAAAGACGCCGATCGCATTGGCGAAGGGCGGCGAATCAGGAGGGCAATCAACGGGACTTGTTAGCCAGGGGCGCGAAAGTCGACAATCTTGCTTGAGGACGAGCTCAAGCTGTTGAACGCCCCACCTTAAATGATCAAGCGGGTTCCCTAGATTTGACCCGAGTGCGAGGACGATCTGTTCAGAGTGCGTTGCTGACACAAGGGAAGACGTAAACGGGGGATAGTTAGTTCGCGCCGAGGTCTGAAGTCTCCCTAGTCAGCGAGTCCAAGGACGTCTTGCATCGAATAGAGGCCTGGGTTTTGACTCGTGGCCCATTTTGCCGCCCTTAGTGCCCCGTTGGCGAAGGTATCTCGACTGGATGCCTTGTGAGTCAGTTCCAGACGCTCCCCATGGTTCGCATAGATGACAGTGTGGTCGCCAACGACATCGCCACCGCGCATGGAGTGCATGCCGATCTCACTGTTGGTTCGGGCTCCGACGATCCCTTCTCGGCCATGGCGAATTGCTTCTTTGAGCTGTAAGTTCCGAACCTCTGCCAGAATCTCAGCAAGGGTTGCAGCGGTGCCACTGGGGGCATCTTGTTTGTGCCTGTGGTGCATTTCTACGACTTCTAGGTCGAAGTTTTCACCGAGAATTTCAGTGGCTTTTCGTGTGAGCCAGAAGAGGGTGTTGACTCCAGTCGAATAGTTTGAAGCCCACACCATTGGGATTGTCTGAGAGAGCGCTCGGATGGCCTTGACGTCCTCTTCGGAATGCCCTGTGGTTCCGATGACGATCGGCTTTTCCTCACGGGCAGCCGCTTCTGCGATGGAGCGGGTGGCATCATAGAAGCTGAAATCAATGATCACATCGGCAGCTCGAATCGCCTCTTCAACCTGGTCTCCAACGTCGACCGTGCCAACAAGCTCTAGTTCGGGATCGAGCGCAGCACACTGGATCAGGGCCTGTCCCATTCTTCCTTTGGATCCGGTAATCGTTATCTTTGGCATTTTCTTCGGTCTACGGCAGATGCGAAGTCGATGCAAGATTCGACTGCAGGAAGCGGCATGAATCCCTCGATCTGAGTGCCATTCGTTCCTCAGGTCGGGGGCGGGGAATAAAATTCAACGCTTCGGACACTCCTCAGAAGAGGGGATTAGGCTTGAAGCTTGCCCGTCGAGCGACGAACATTCGTGCAAATGAACCGTATCGAAGCCCGATTTAGCGGGCTGAAAGAGCAGGGAAAGAAGGGGCTGGTTGTTTATATCGGCGCAGGAGATCCGCACCTCGAGGCGACTGAGAAGTTGGCGCTTCGTTTTGATGACGCGGGTGTCGATATATTAGAGCTCGGGATTCCATTTAGCGATCCCTTGGCAGATGGGATTGTCAACCAACTTGCGGCTCAGCGAGGCTTGGCTTCGGGAACAACGCCTGCCGGGGTTTTGGAAACGGTTCGCCGGATTCGTGTGAAGAGTCAAATTCCGATCGTCTTCTTTGTCTACTACAACCTCATCCATCGCTACGGACTGGAGAAATTTGTCGCCGATGCCGCCTCAGCGGGAGTGGACGGCTTGCTGGTCCTAGACCTGCCGCCGGAAGAGGGAGATGTGTATCACAGTGCCATGGAACAAGGTGGCGTCTTGCCAATCTACCTGATTGCTCCGACGACGCCCGATGATCGCGTGAAGTTGATTGCATCTCGTGGCGCGGGCTTCATTTACTACGTTTCCCGAGAAGGAGTGACAGGGATGCAGACACAGATTTCCGACACCATTGGTCAAATGACTCAAAAGATTCGAGCCCATACGGATCTCCCTATCGCAATCGGCTTTGGGATCTCAAATCCCGAACAGGCGACGAAGGTTGCTGCCTTTGGTGATGCTTGTGTGGTGGGGAGCGCCATTGTCAACCGGATTGCTGAAGAGGGGGATACCCCAGAGTTGCTTGAGTCGGTGGGAGGATTTGTTCAAGACATGAATAAGGCATTGAAAGCGCTATGACCAAAAAGTATTCGAGGCCGAAGAACTGGTTTGTCGTCATTATGGCTGGAGGGCGCGGTGAGCGTTTTTGGCCGGTGAGTCGTGAAAAATCTCCGAAACAACTAATCGCCTTGTTAGGGAAACGCTCGTTTCTTCAACAATGCTATGATCGCGTCTCAGCGGTGGTGCCAACCAAAAACATCATTGTCATCACTAACGAAGTTCAAGCCAAGCAGGTTGCAAAACAACTGCCGAAACTTCCCAGTGCCAACGTCGTTGCCGAGCCATGTGGCCGGGATACCTGCGCCGCGGTGACCTTGGGGGCTGCCATCGTAGGTCAACGTGCGGCCGATGGTGTGATGGCGGTGCTTCCGGCAGATCATGTGATTCCAGACGAAAAGAAATTTCACCAAGTATTGCGAGATAGTTTTGACCTGGCTTCACGCAGCCAGGCGATCGTTACGATTGGTATCAAACCGAACGAGCCGGCAACGGGCTACGGGTATATTCAGAAGGGCAAGGCCCTTCCGGCGCCGAAGGCGGCGAAGAAGTATAAAACGACGTTTAATCAAGCCAAACGCTTTGTTGAAAAGCCGAAATTGAAGACGGCGATACAGTATTTGGATTCTGGAGACTATTCATGGAATGCAGGGATGTTTATCTGGTCCGTTGCCACGATCACGGATGCTCTTCATGAGCATCAGCCCGAAATGGAAGCGGCTTGCCGTCGTTGGCTAGCCGCTTCTGCGAGTCCGGTGAAGCTCAAGCGGGTTCTCAAGAAGGAGTATCCAGAAATCAAGAAAGTGTCGATTGACTATGCCTTAATGGAAAAAGCGAAGAATGTCGTCGTCGCGGATGGTTCATTTCGCTGGGACGACCTCGGTTCCTGGACGGCTCTCTCGCGCCACATCAAGGCGGATCGGGCAGGGAATTGTGCTGTGGGTGATTTCATCAATGTAGACGGAGCTCGAAATATTGTCTTCGATGCCCGCACGAAAGGAAGAACCCCGATTGCTATCGTCGGGTTGAAAGATTCGATTGTGGTGCAAACCGATGATGCCTTGATGGTTGCGAGTAAAGAGGATGCTCAAAAAATCAAGGAGCTGGTCGCAAAACTGAGTGCTTCCAAGGCCTATCGCAAGTTGGTTTAGTGGGCTGCGGAGAATAGCTGGAAAGAGGGGTATCAGATGATTGGTTTTTTGTTTTCCAAGAGCACTTTAGAACAAGTGTTTTCCAATCCGTTTTTCCTCCTCGTCGTTATCTTTTGGGCGTGGATGTTTGTCGATGCCGTTCGTCGGGAGGAATGGATCTGGGCTCTCTTTATTGGCTTTTTTTTTCTGTCAGCCATCTTCTACTATTTCCTAGTCTATCGTCCCAACCGGGGGAGCGCGGGGATGCCATCTTTCGAACTTCCTGGCGCTGGAGACCGGAGTCGGATCCGTGAGCTTGAGGACCAGATACATCATCTTGATAAGGCGCATCATCACGCTGAGTTGGGTGAGATTTATCTGAATCAAGGGAAACTTGAGAAGGCGTCAGCCTGTTTCGATGCTGCGAGGGAGCGAGATAGCGAGGATCTCGATATTATGGCGCTACAGGGGAGGTGCTTCGTGGCGCAAGAACGATTCGACGATGCACGCCAGCTTCTGGAAAAGGTGGTGTCTGATGATGTGCGACACGACTACGGGCAAACTCAAATGGCCCTTGGAGAAGCCTATTCCCAGCTCGGAGATCTGCCCAAAGCGATTGCTGCCTGGAGTTCCGTGCTTGAAGGCAACACCTACTCTCAAGCCCGTGTTTTACTTGCTGAAGCGTACTTGGCGCAGGGGCAAAAGGAGGCGGCTCGGGAGCAATTGCAGGAAGTGCTCAGCGATAGTTCTCACACGCCGGAGTTTCAACGGCGCAAAGAAAGAATCTGGGTAAAGCGAGCTCGCCAACTCATGAGCAAAGCTGAGGCGACATAGCAGCGATTTTAAGCCTGTGTTCGTCGCTTTTTTCTGACTTGCTGCCTGATGTCTAGGAGCATTTTCATCACGTGAAATAAGTCCGTCTCGCTGCCTTGGACTCCGAAGGCATCGTGTAGGGTCGTGTATAGATCGAAGAGTTGATCGTAGGTTTTTGAGTCGACTGCGTCGGGTGTGAATGAGCGGTCTTTAGTGTGTGTCATAGCCGCCTGTGCACTTTGAAAATCGGGATAAGCTTCCCCGGCCACGGCACCGCAAATGGCGGCTCCTAGAGCACATGTTTGGGACGATTGGGATATTCTTATCGTTCTGCCTGTGACGTCTGCGTAGAGCTGCATCAAGAAGTCGTTCTTCTCGGCAATCCCCCCACAAGCGATTACCTCCCTGATTGGAACGCCATAGTTTTCAATGCGTTCCATGATCATTCGCGCCCCAAATGCGGTGGCTTCGAGCAGGGCTCGATAGATTTCAAAGGCTTGGGTGTGAAGGGATTGCCCCAGGATAAGCCCGCTAAGTTTGGGATCGACCAAAACGGTGCGATTTCCGTTGTTCCAATCGAGAGCTAGAAGTCCGCTCTCGCCCGGATTCTGGGATTGGGCAAGCTGAGTTAGGGCTTCGTGGGTAAGGCCAGACTGAGGCAGGATTCCCTTCACCCACCAATTGAAAATATCGCCTACCGCGGACTGCCCTGCTTCCAATCCGAAGTGTTGTGGTAGGACGGAATCGGGAACGATTCCGCAGAGACCTGGAATGTAGGGGAGTTCGCTTGTGGTCGGAGATACGATAATGTCGCAAGTGGACGTTCCGAGAATTTTCACCAGAGTGCCAGTTTGGATGCCGCAGCCGACAGCGCCCATGTGAGCATCGAGGGCTCCGATTGCGACTGGAATGTTGGGAGCTAGTCCTAGTCGTTCTGCCCATTGAACACTCAGGTGTCCCGCTAGATGATCGATGCCGTAGGTTCTCTCAGGAAGGCTATCCCGTATTCGGGCCAGGGTTGGGTCGAACTGTTTCAGGAATTCTGCGTCTGGATAGCCTCCCCAGTCGTCATGGAACCATCCTTTGTGGCCAGCTTGACAGATGCCGCGCTTGGGGTGGGCTTCGTTGCCTGTCATTACCGCTGGAATCCAATCGGCAATCTCGATCCAGCTGTGAGCTGCCTCAATCACTTCCGGTGCCGTGCGTGCGCATTTGAGCAGCTTGGCCCAATACCATTCCGAAGAATAGGTGCCGCCGCACTTTTCGAGGTAGCATGGCTTTTGGGTTTTTGCAGCTGCTGTGAGTTCGTTTGCTTCTTCAATCGAGGTGTGATCTTTCCAGAGCCAAGCCATCGCATGAGGATTGGATTCGAACTGAGGGTTCTCAACGAGCGATCTGCCTGCGGCATCTATTGGCATGGGAGTGCTTCCCGTTGCGTCGATTCCTATGCCGCAGATCTGGAAATCTGGAACTCCAATGG
The DNA here is from genome assembly GCA_913061285.1 of uncultured Verrucomicrobiota bacterium. Classification (GTDB taxonomy): domain Bacteria; phylum Verrucomicrobiota; class Verrucomicrobiia; order Limisphaerales; family AAA164-E04; genus UBA2970. The sequence continues at coordinate 10,501 of CAJXVR010000196.1, forward strand.
TTTTCGCTTTTTCTAGGGCAGATCTGACCGCCTCCGCGGCACCGTCGAGGTAGTCTGAGGGGTGCTGGCGAGCCAATTCAGGTTGGGAAGGATCGGTAACGATCCCGTTTTCCCCATGCCGATACGAGGATTCAGCTGAGGCGACTTCGCTCCCGTCTTCGGTATTTGAAATCAGGGCACGAACGGAGTTGGTGCCGAAATCTAGCCCAAGTGCATAGCGGGGGATTGATGAGCTCATATAGAGGATCGCTTATCAAAATGAAGGCTCGGGGAAAAGTCTTATCAACGAAGGAGTTTTGAAAAGTGAGTGATGAGCCGTTGTCGAAAACTGGTTTCGCTTGCTTTGAACCTCGCTCAGGGTCAACGTATCGGTGTCAGAATCGCAGGATTATGAAATCTATTTATGCACTCTCGATGTTTAGGCGCAGCCAGCTAGTGTTAGTGGTGCTCGGAATCGTCGGAGCGGGTGGCGCTTTTGCCCAGGAACGGGAATCCAAGATCGCGCCGATTGACGTTGTGGCGTTTGAAGGACTCAACGCTCAAGCGGCTGCTGAGGCAATCACTTTGCCAGAGGGGTTTTCTGCCCATCTCTTTGCTGCCGAACCGAATGTCCGTCAACCAATCGCTTTTTGCTTGGATGATCGCGGTCGGGTTTGGGTAGCTGAGGGCTTACAGTATCCGCGGAGGGCGGAAGGGGACGCGGGGAAGGATCGAATCCTCATTCTTGAGGATAGCGATGGGGATCATCGATTTGATCGGCGGACTGTCTTCGCTGATAATCTGAATTTAATCAGTGGGCTTGAAGTTGGGTTCGGCGGTGTCTGGGTGGGGGCGGCTCCCTACTTGATGTTCATCCCTGACCGCAACGGAGATGACAAAGCGGATGGTGATCCCGAGATCCTCTTAGATGGCTGGGATTATAAGAGAGATACTCACGAGACATTGAACACCTTCACCTGGGGGCCGGACGGGTGGTTGTATGGTTGCCACGGCGTCTTTTGCCCATCTCATGTTGGTAAGCCTGGGACGCCTATGGCGCAGCGGCAGCGAGTTGATGCGGCTGTCTGGCGGTACCATCCGATCGATCGCTCCTTTGAGGTGTTTGCCGAGGGAACCAGCAATCCCTGGGGGATTGATTTTGATGCCTCTGGACAGTGTATTATTGAGGCCTGCGTCATTCCTCATCTTTGGCACATGATTCAAGGGGGCCGATACCAGCGGCAGGGAGGGCAGCACTACGCGATTACCTTGGATGAAAAAGAGAGAGTTCAATCGTTTTTGCCAGAAGGAGCCCCTAAGCATGTGAACCCTTTCATTTATGACGACTTGAAATCGATTGGAGATCATTTGCATTGGACGGGGGATCAAGGTCCTTGGGCGGCCAACAATCGTTCAGACGCTGTCGGAGGGGGGCATGCGCATGCAGGCTTGATGCTCTATCAGGGAGGTGCCTGGCCTGCTGAGTGGAGCGATAAGCCGATGATGAATAACATTCACGGTCAGCGAATCAATATGGACGTCTTGAAGCGATCTGGATCCGGGTATGTCGGAAGCCACGGCCCTGATTTTTTGAATTTCAATGATCGTTGGTCCCAAGCCTTAAATTTTCTCTATGATCAGAATGGATCTGTCTATGTGATCGATTGGTATGACAAGAATCAATGCCACCACAACCGTCTTGATGGGCATGACCGATCCAACGGCCGGATCTACAAGGTGGTGCACCGGAACGAAAGTTGGGAAGCGGTGGACTTGCAATCGCTTTCCGATGCTGCGTTGGTGGAATTGCAGCGGCACCGCAATGAGTGGTATGCAGGGCATGCGCGACGTATCCTTCAGGAACGTCGAGTGGGCTCAAATGTGCATCAAGCGCTTAAATTGATGCTCGATACCATTCCGGTAGATTCGATCCGTCTCCGAGTCCTCTGGACCTTGCATGTTACGAACGGATTGAGTGAATCCTTTGGGTTGCGTCTTCTAAATGATTCGAGTGATCTCGTGCGTGCGTGGACGATTCAATTACTCTTTGAATCAAAGAATCCCTCGGATGAGCTTCTAGATCGGATTGCTGAGCTAGCGAGTGATGATCCGTCGCCGATGGTCCGCCTCTACATTGCTGCCGCGATGCAACGCACCGAACTTGGCAAGCGTCTTCCGGTCCTCAAACGATTGCTTGCTCATACGGAGGACAAGTCTGATCACAATCTCCCATTGATGTATTGGTATGCTAGTGAGCCCGTTGTGGGGCTCGGGGTGACGGACGGGCTTGCTCTTTTGTCTGCGACAGAGATTCCTCTATTGCGGCAATTCATCGCTCGGCGCATGGCTGTTAGCTCGCAATAGGCATGCTTCTGAGACGAGATCGACTCAAGAATTCGCGGCAGAAGCATTCGGCCGAATGGAAAATAGTCGTCTCGAAGATCGCGAACCGCTTGACAAGGGAGGAGTTGGTGGTGATAGCTTTAGCTCTGGTGATCCTGTTGACTGGTTCTTTGGTGGAATATTTCCGATCCTAACCGGGTGACGCGACCCTCGTGCAACAGAGTATATGACTTTACTATGCAGGCCGTAGATTTTGACGAAACGATTGAGAAGATCGTCGCGCGAGACTCTCGCTATACGCTAGAGGCCTACTATTTCGTCAGGGAGGCCTTGGACTACACCCAGAAGAAGTTGGTGCGGAATAAGAAAATTCAACAGCCTCAGCATATTTCTGGGCAGGAACTGCTCGAGGGGACGAAGAATTTCACGATTAAAGAGTATGGCCCCATGGGATTTCATGTTCTTGCTGCTTGGGGAATTACTCGGTGCGAAGATATTGGGGAGCTTGTGTTCAATATGGTTGAATCAAACCTGCTTTCCAAAACTGAGGATGACACTCGGGGTGATTTTAGCGGTGGCTTTGAATTCTCTGAAGCCCTCGTCTGGCCCTTTCTTCCCCCAAGCAAACTACCCAAGAAAGCCAAAGCCAATGCTGGCGCTGGATCTGTCTCGGATGAATCTCACTAGGGTGGCTAGGTAAAGCAACCCGTTTCTTTGTCCCTATCAATTAATGCTGAAATCATCTGGAGAGCGGAATTCGGATTCCGAACTGAAATATTCATCCGCAATCCAAAACGGCGCTGTATTGACTCGTTTGGACAATGGGCTGACAGTCATTGTTCGAGAAGACCGAAGTGCGCCGGTCGTGTCTGCTCAGGCATGGTGTTGTACTGGTAGCATCAATGAAGGGCAATGGATTGGAGCGGGCCTTTCCCACGTGCTTGAACACATGCTGTTTAAGGGGACGAAGAACCGAGGGGTAGGCCGGATCGACCAAGAAGTGCAGGATCTTGGAGGCTATATGAATGCCTATACTTCCTTCGATCGCACTGTTTACTGGATAAATTCTCCCAAGGAAGGCGCGGGAACGATTGTCGATATTCTGACGGATATCATGATGAACGCAACCTTGCCAGCGGATGAGTTGGTGAAGGAGCTCGATGTCATTCGTCGTGAAATGGATATGAATGATGATGATCCGGGACGTTCTTCGAGCCGTCGATTGTTCGAGACTGCGTACCGTGTCAGTCCTTATCGGTATCCAATAATCGGTTATCCAGACGTTTTCAATCAGATTGAGCGCCAGGATATTGTTTCTTATTACGAGGAAAAATATGCGCCCTCAAATGTCTTCTACGTGGTAGTTGGGGATGTGGATCCGGTCGCGATAACGGAGCAGATTTGTCAGGCTTATTCTGACGTGCCTTGCAGGCCATTGCCTCCACTAGTCTTACCTTTGGAACCACGCCAAGCTGCTTCCCGTGAGTGTATCGAAGAAGCCCCGATTGAATTGGGACATTTTCATTTCGGTTGGCATATTCCAGATATTCGTCATCGAGATGTTCCGGCGCTGGATGTGCTTGGTACGATTCTAGGGGAGGGGCGGAGTTCCAGGCTTTTCCGGCAGATTCGCGAAAAACAGGGGCTGGCCCATTCGGTGGATGCGTGGACTTATAGTCCAGGGAATCCTGGTTTGATCGGTATTAGTGGTGTCGCCGACGGCGACAAATGCGCGGCCTCCTGGGAAGCCATTCTTGCCGAGGTGGAGCGGGCCAAGTGCGACGGCTTTGTTGACGAAGAGATTGAAAAGGCGAAGAAGATCTTTCTAGCCGGAACTCTCGGGGCGAAGAAAACTATGCAAGGTCAGGCGCAGGATTTGGGGGGGAGTTGGATGGCGGCGCACGATCTTGGGTTTTCAGAACGCTACCTTGATCGAGTCCGTCTACTGAATGTCGACGATATTCGACGGGTCGCAAACGAGTACTTAGTCGAACCGAACCGTACGCTTGCCGGACTGTTGCCGAAGGGGGCGAAGCCGGTGATGGTGGCGACAGTGGAATCACACGAACAGAATGCGATCGAGCTTGAAGCACTCAGTAACGGACTCCGTGTGCTGACGAAAGAAGACCATCGCCTGCCATTTGTGGAGATTCGAGCTGTTTTTCGAGCCGGAGTCTTGGCTGAAACGCTGGAGCTGAATGGCCAAACCCAGTTGATGTCGAAACTCATGCTCAAAGGCGCAGGGAAACGAGATGGGGCAGAGATTGTGAATGCGATTGAGTCCGTGGGCGGGCAGGTCGATACCTATGGTGCAAGTAATAGTTTTGGGGTGAGTTTGGAGGTGCTCAAAGAGGATCTGCCTTTGGCTTTAGAGATTCTGTCGGATTTGGTCTTGCATCTGTCTCTTATAC
>CAJXVR010000197.1 GCA_913061285.1 uncultured Verrucomicrobiota bacterium
GGACTGGCCAGAGAAAGTATGTAAATGCTGATGAGCGCCGTAGGTTTCATCTCGCGACGCAGCAAGTTGAGTCTCTTCGCGATCGGGCATTTCTCCAGACGCTTTTATATTCAGGTTGCCGGATCTCAGAAGCACTTGAGATCACCCCGCAGCGGGTCGATGTTTCCGATAAATCTATGGTCTTCCGAACTCTAAAGCAGCACGGGGCCTTGCGTTATCGTTCAGTTCCGATTCCGGATATTCTTCTCAAAAATCTTGCCAAAATCATAGAAGAGGAGGGGATTGGAGCTGGTCAGCCTATTTGGAGTTTTTGCCGAACATCGGGCTGGCTGCGGGTAAAGGATTGTATGGCTAAGGCCAAGATTGTGGGAGAGATGGCGACGTGCAAAGGACTTCGTCACGGTATGGCCATAAGTTGTATTCAGCAAAAAATAGATATTTTCACAGTCCAGCTTTGGCTCGGACATTCCAAGGTTTCGACGACTGGGATATATTTAGGATTTATGGGTGAAGATGAGCGCGTGCTGGCGCGGCGCACATGGAATGGGCTTCTTCGCTGAGCGTGAATACCCTTGAATTTCCAGCTGTTATCTGGTTGTCTTTAGAGCGCTGAACAGAATAGGCAATTCTGGTTAATACAACTCTTCTCCTATCGCTTCTTGTCCCTACTCGCCAGGACAATATTTTCCTTTGGTTTCCCCTTCGATAAATATGCCCTCATAAACGTAATCACCATCCGAGTGCTGCTACTGATCGACTATCCGTCACCGTGGGAGAATGCTTTTCCTATCGTGAGCGGCCTTGATTATTACCTGTTGAGCGCTCAGATTGATTGGTATGGGATTTTATAAATGTTTCGCGCTGAGCGTCGAGCCGAGCCAGAAGATCTCTCTTGCGTTCGCTGGCCAGAGGCTTGCAATAATGCTTGATAATTTGTTCGATATCTTGTGGGTGAAAACGAGAGTCGAGTGATTTTTTCATATTTGTTCAAAATTAGGCTTGGTTTAGATGCTCGGCAAACTTTTTGCGGGAAAGGGTTATCCAATCTCCGATTGTGCTGGGTGATTTTCCAAGTATTCTAGCAATTTCCTGGTAGGTATAGCCGTGCCTAGCGTAGAGCCAAAGCGCTTCCTTTTGTAAGGGCTTAAGATCGACCGGGTAATCGGAAAAAAAGCTTTCCTTGAACTTTTTGTCCGCCTCTGGGCTGAACGGTTCTTCTGGATGTGCAAGGCAAGGACTGTCAGGTAGTTCCTCGACTGTCGTGACGGGATTACGCTTCTTCCTGCGATAGGAGTCTACATACATGTGGAAGGCTCTGCGGCGAAGAATGCCAATATGGGTTAGTTTCTCCTCGGGGAGCTTGTTTAGAGCGTAGATGAACAAATCATCAAACAGTGTTTCTGCGTCTTGCCATTGCTTCGTGAGGAAGTATAAATACCCCTGTAGATAATTACCATAACGGTCAATGCTCTGTTCGACGAGTTTCAGACGACGGTTAAAATGCTCTGTGTCGGGCATGGGAAATCCTTGATTTAGTAATTGGCGTTGCAGGTTTAGGCGAGGACGCGTTTCATCGGGTCTAAATCCAGATCGTGCGCGTGTCCGTCCAGAGCGAGAGTCGCATTTAGGTTTGTGACAATATCTGATGCTTTGGTAAGATCGAAAATCTCGCCGATTTTATATTGTATTTCGTCGTTTTGGATCACATAGATCCCTGTTGAGTTGCTGTAGATTTGGCATTGGGAATGTCCCATATTGTGATGTGAGAACGTTGTCAAACCTGCACGATTAAAGCGTCGGTTGAATAACCATCCTCCAACGAGGATTTTATCCGGGCTTATTTGAATGCGAATTCGTTTTCCGATAACGAGACGACTTATTGATAGGCGACTAAATCGATCCATATTCCAAAGAACGAACAGGCCTGCCGTTATGATGCAAAGCTCTGTGTTGGAAACCGGCGTGCTGTAGAAAAGGCTCCGAACATGAAATTGTGCTAGAATGCGATCTGCTATGAGTAGCAAGATGGTGAACTTCCACAAGGCCTGCACTGGCTCGATTACGAGGTTCTTGCAGATGTTTAGGCGAAAGGGCGTGAGTATCTTGAAGCTCAGCCGGTAGCCCTGCCCGTTTTCGTAGACTGGTGGCCAACTATGAACGCTCGAGAGTCTAATTTGATTCTTCATCGGGATTGCCCCTTGTCGTTGGTGTTATCGAATGATGCCCTGCGATAGTCTTTGCCGAGTTTTTCAGAATGTTGGGCCATCTGGAGGTAATTATACTGGGCTTCGATGCAGCGTGCGTCGAATTTGTCGATCACTGCACGTTCTTCGTAATCAACGCGCTGAGTAGCATCCACACGGGCTTGCTGTTTCAACCCCTCCGTTGACGATCGGATGTGCTTTGGGCGCAGACTCATTGATGCTTCCGTAAAATTCTTGTCAAAGAAATCTCGGGCATAGGCATCGACACTATCTGCGCGACCGTTCGCGAGTTTCTCAGTGAGGGCAGCACGCCGCGTATCCTGGCGGCATTTGAGGTCACGGAAGCCGTATTGATGATCCTCTGAGAGTGAGGCGGACCACTTTTCGAACTGTATCTCGACAGGGTGATCGGCTGATTTGTTAAAATCATGACGTGGCATAGGTTGTGAAGTTTTGATTAATGTGATTGAATTGTGTTAGACTGAACCCACACAAAATAAGGAGGAAGTTCATGTCCAAATCTCTTTTGATGGATCGGCATTCAAAGCTGATGGAGGCCGAGGAAATTGCGATTGAGGCGTTTCAAAAGCTTGAAAGAAGTGGTGTGGATTTAGAGATTGGCTTAATACTTATGCTTCATCACGCGGTGGTCCGTCCATCTCTCACACATCTGTCGCACGGGGAAGAATTGAGACTTCATGAATATCTACAGGGGTGGTTGGATCAAAGCCGTGAGGGTGTTGGTTGATCAAACGCTAATGTTTGAGCCGCTGGATATTCCCCTTTTGGCCTTATTCAATAGAATCTTAAACAATGTCTGACGAGGCCGGATAAAGCCGATGAGCGGCCTGTATTGACCGTAGAGCTCTTCCCTGCTTCCGGTAATGGTCAGAATTTTGCAATATACCATGTTTCTTTTGTCCGTGTTTGCGGACCATTCGAGCCGAATAAAAAAATGTCCCCACATAAATTCGATCGCTAGAAAAAACAGCAGGATCGTTGCGAATTTTCGAAAGATCGATATTCCGAAAAGCAGATGCTCAGATGATCGTCCAGGGAGGCGCGGTCCGGAATGGTTTTGAGACTGTGTTTTCATTGTTGAAGTGCTGGGTTGTTACTTGGTTGAAGTGGCTCCTCGCTCTGAGATCTCAGAGCGAGGAATGTGGCAAAGTCATTGATTCGTCTGTTATTTCAAGAGATCGGATACCTGTGTGCCTGCGGGGAGAAAGGTTGATGTATCTAAAGATTTGTCGCATCTGACGAACTCGATCCTGTGACCCGAGTTGATGAGTTGCTCTAGGAGCGTCGGGTATTGAAGTGCAATTGGTCTATTCTCTTCTAATGCTGGAGCCACATCGCTAACAATTCTTAAAGTTACGTGTCTTGACTGTCGCTGTGTGATGAGTTCTTGGGATATTTTCAAACCTGCGCCGAAACTTCCCCGCAGGTCCATTCCACCCAAACTCGGGGCTTGTCTGAACGCAGACGCTATCTCCAGGGCATTGGCGGATTCTGAGTAGAGTGCCGCCTTGCCGGAGTCAAAGAGAATAAGTCCCATATACTGGTTAGAAATTCCTCGTTCTTCGGATATTCTTCGGGCAATGGTTTCCAGGGCGGAAGCCTGTGAGCCACTGCAATCAACCAGCCAGATAATCGAAAAAGCTTGTAACTGTTTCCGAACGAGGATTCTAGATGTGTGGAGTGCTTGCTCCTGCGCGTCCTTGATCAATTCCTCGAGGGTAACGATGGTAACTTCTGATCCCCCTTTTTCGTAGCTGGGCGTTAACTCGATGAGTGAAGTTGAATAGAAGTTTTGAAGGAATGGTAGTTTATCCTCTTGGATCGAAGTCATTGCTATCTCGAGGCCCGATAGGTACCTCACCCACCACGACTCGATGAGTTTTCGATAGCTGAGGGGGCCGCTTTGCTTGGCGACTGGGTTCCACCATATTACTTTCAATTCTGCTAGTGTGCCTGCATTCGAAGGAACCCCGAAAGGAGTCAGCAGGAGATCGCTATTTAAATGACCAACGCTCGGAGCGCGGAAACGTCTGTTCGGATTACTTTCATTTGGGTTGATGAATGAGTGCTCTTGGGCGCTCATCCATATCGGGGAACCCAAGAGGGCTAATCGCGTCGGTCCCTTGATATGACCTGTGAGAGCCTGAATGATCATTGGGAGATCTAGAGTGGCGAGTTCCGAGGATGGTGCCTGTTTGGTTACGGCGTTCTTCAGAAACTGAGCAATCTTGGCTTGGTGAATTGCGTTGTGACGTTGTTCGACACGTTGGTTTGGAAATGTTTGTTTTGTGAGCTCAGTGATCACTGAAGGGCTTGTTCCTCCTGAAATAAACCTAAGTTTCGTTTCCGGAGGCGCCTTTTCAATCACTCGTGTTGCGACTAGGTAGAACTCCTGCGCTAGCGTTTTATTGACATTAGGACTGAGAGCCACGACATAGTCTTGAGCCTGTGTATCAGTTGATAACGATGTTTGGAGGGTGAGTAGCGCTGCTATTAGATTCGTGAGGTTTTTCATTGATTTTCTGGTTGTTGGAATTACTTGCTGAATTGATGCGACAGGGTTTTGAAAATCTCGGCAAATGTCTCCGAGCGTGTCTTACGAGCCGACAGGGCCGCTATGCGGGCGCGACGGCGAGGTATTCGGCGTTGAATAATCCATCGACGCCGTTCAAGGACCTGGTTTTCGTTGTCGATCTTAGTGTGTTTTTCATGCCTCTCTGGTAGAATCGATCGGCTGAACGCGGAACATAGCAGGTAAAGTCCAGCAGTCTCAGAGAGGATCAAAGCATAGAAGAGTCGCGACAGATCTTCGATTTTGGGTTCCGTTGTTTCCGTGGAGAACAGATCTACTGGAGTTGTTTCAAGGGCAGTTTCGATATGGATCATGTAGTGGGAACAGATTTCAAATATCGCCAATCCGCCACTTGTTATGAGAACAAGTGTTAGCAGGATCTCCAATGGCCATTTGAATAGCTTTAGAGGGCCCTCTACAGCGCATTTCAATCCGACTGATAGAATCCAGATGGAGATAGCCAGCCCCCAGGCAGCCCATTCACTTCCAGACGATGAGTTCTGCTGCACAAAACTTTGAACTGTAATCACTGAAACAGGGGGAAATAGAATGATTAGCGAAGCTTGAACTGTTAGGGTTAGCTTGTTGAACCAAGTTCGTAATTCTCTGAGTATGGCTTTTGGTCGCGCAGCATTGTTTGCAGCGATGTTCATGTCGATTTCGGCCTTTATGCGTTCATCTTCTTTGAGGGCCTCCTCCTCCTGGGTTAGTGCCATGTGTGAGCTCTCACGGTATGGTTTTTCAAGCGGAAAGTTTTTTCTGAGATCTGGTATCTGATCTGAAAATCGTTTCAAAACGGTGGATAGGAGCAGTCCTGTGAAATGATTCAGCTGGGCGGGCGAAACGTCCCCTTTTACATTGGTCGCCTTGGTGCTTAAATCGGCGGTGGATGAAGCATTCATGAATTGATTTCGTATTTCGCCTCCCCGATTGTGTGGGTGTTTGCCTTTTTTCATGTCGAGATAGTTGATTGATGTTTCTATTCTGATCGTTGGTTTAAGCGTCAGTTGCTTTTCACTGTGCCTTCGGAGGGATTTCTCTATAGGCTAGAACTCGGTGGATGGCACCGTTGGGATCTTCTTCGGTTTGGTTATTTTCGGTGGTCGGGATCGGCTGCTCGAATTCAAGAACGTGCGATTAATCGAACTCCTTCTTTTTCAGCTAGGCTGAGCGACTAACAAGTCTGAGTTTTTTCTGAATGACCATCCTTCACCTGGTCTGAAAGTGAATTCCAGTTCTCCTTCATCGCATGTCGGGATCAGGATTCGGAATGCTTTTGAGTGATGAAGCGTTATGTGGCCAACGGGATGGAGACTAAGGCTCCCAGCGACGACCAGAGTTCCAGCGGCTTCACGGACGCAGTCGCAATCACTACAGGTTTCTTCGCATCGACAAGTATCTAGAGATTTCATAGGCGGTTAGACGGTGGTTGTTTTCTTGGATTGAGGAGATCTGCGCGCGATATGGACGAAGGAATATTTAATGTCGGTGCATGCAGATCTTTTTTCGCGAGATTCTAAGCCCGGAATGTCTGGCATTCTGTCAATTTGTGCTGCCTTCAAGATTGACGTGAAAGTTCTTGGGAAATCAACCGAATCGAGAATAAAGAGGGGAGCTGACATATGACGGATTCTTGTAGATGCTGTCAGTCTTCCTTCTTGTAAAACTAACTCCAGATTGTTCCGTGTCGTCTTGATTGTGTTCAATATCAAATGAACGGGATTCCTGTAGTGATGCGTTGTCATGTTGAGTATTTCGTAGTCGAAGTTAGATTCAATACTGTGTCTTTCTGATGTTTAACGTATATACCTTCCGTGAGGCCTTTCCACACAATGTACATATATTTGAAAACGTTGGATTGCGTAGTTTAAAATAGCAGGTTCTGAATTGACTGCTCGGAGACTATCTGACAAGAAAGGACTCAATGGGAAAATCGAGAGATCAGAAGAAGATCAAGACCTTGCCGAACGGGCCTCGGATATTGGAGTTAAGGGCTCTGCTGAATATCAAGGTTGATACTTTGTGTAGCGAAATAGGCGAACAGAGCAATGGTAACGGGTGGAGTGCGAGTGTGCAGGGGAAGTTCGAGAAATGCGATCCGGTGAAAAAGTGTGAACTCTTTCCGATTCATGCGAGTGAAGCTGTACTGTTACTCGATTACTTCAGGAAGAAGCTGGAGGAAGCCTCCCCGGAGCTTAAATCCTCGATTGGTGAAATCATAGATGAAGACATTTTCGTTAAGCAGAATTCGCAGGGGGATAGAAATAGAGGAAACAAGATAAAGCTGGGAATTCTAGGGGGTAGAAAAGAGCAATCAAAATTGGATTATCAGGAGGCGTTTAAAGCCGCGCTAGAATTTCTAGCAAGTAATGTGGATGTTCAGTGCAAGAGAGAGTATCTCGAATTGCTTCTGAAGGAAAATATAGATGTTGTGACGTTTGGAAGTAATAATGTTGCTTTTACGTTTTCTGAGGGCGGCTTGGATGGGCGGAGATCGTCTGCAAGCGTCGAGGCGGAGATCGCTAGGATGTTAAATAGCTCGGGAGCTATAGTCCCTGAAAAACTGAGTTGTGCAGCCGTCTTTCATCTCTGTTCGATAGTCGGTTATCCGATTTCAAGGCTGATTTCTGAGCAAGACGAAAATTATACCTTTTTTAAGCTTCTAGAAGCTGATTATTCTGAATCGTAAGCTAGAAGGAAAGATTCGTTGTACTTATGGAAAAAATGTAGTAAGGTGACTCTGATATATTGAATGACAGAGGAGTTTTATGTCTTGATTTATGACGAAAGAACGAAGTTTAGACTTCAAAAACGAAACAAGTCCGCATTTTTAACCCCATTCCTTGGAAAGAGGAATAGCGATCTATTGTTGAAATCTTTTCCAACGTTGGGTGAGATTGCAAAAATCAGTGATGAACAAGTCAGGGAGAAACTGCCAAGGATCAGTCAGAATAGAATAGGTCTGCTTAGGGCTGCGTTTCAGTTGAGTAGCGAGTTTAACAAAGAAACGATTCCTGAAGCCTTTTGTATTGAATGTCCAGAGGATCTTGCAGATCTCGTGAGGGAAGAGTTTCGGTTCTCTAGGAATGAAAAACTGATCGGAGTCTATATGAATAGTGCCTACCATGTGATTGAAATGCGAACCATCGCCGAGGGTGCTCCAAATGAGGTTACAGTGCAGCCCCGGCAGGTCTTTGAGCCAGCATTTCGAAATGGTGCAACAGTCGTCGCGACGGCACATAATCACCCAGGAGCGAGTTCGTTTCCTTCAGAAAGTGATAGAGAAATTGCGAAAGAATACCGAGCGATTGGGGAGGTTTTGGAAATTCAGTTTTACGATGAGGTGATTATTGGTGACAGCCAAGTTCCATCTATGCGGGACTTCTATTCAATGGTGAAAAGCGGAGTGCTCCCGAACCTGTGCGAAGATGTTCTGCCGAGACGAGATTTTGATTTCAGTTAGAATTTTGAAGCTTCGATTAATTGCTCTCGAAGTAGATCGGTTTCATGTCCGTGTGAATCTAGATTGTCAAGCACCGCGTCCAGAAGCTCGGTATCTTCTGTTTCTGATCGGCACATGTAGGCGTTGATCTTAAGGATCTCTCTTGCTTCGTGGAGATTATAAGGGCCATCCAATCTCGCTATTCCAAGGGCTGACAACAAGATTTCGACTTTTTGAGCGGTTTTAAGGATTTTGGCAGGCCTAAAGATCTCTTTGATTGATGCCGGGTTAGAGATTAATAGCTCAACGTGTTTCTGGAGAGATTTTCTAAGTTCAATTACTGGGCTCTCCTTGCCACTTCCGAGATGCAAAATGTGTAACAAAGCAATCCGTTCCCTGTGAGAGATGTGACTATCTGCAGCGGCTGTCAAGACTGCGGCGTTCAACATAGCAGCCACGAATACACTGGGAGTTTCTACCTGTTGGTTTCTCATAGTATACGCTAGTTAGAATCCGTAGTATACAAACGAGCTCCAGTAAAACGGATCCGAAAATGGGTATTGGCCCTGACAAGCAGCAATGGCATCGTATAGATTTCGAGCATTGGTCTCGTTGATGCGTTCCTCGGACTTCCACGTTTGAACGAGATTCAGAATATCTGATTTAGTGGCATGTCGAATCCAGATCTGGGCTTCATAGAGCGCTCTCGGTGCTGGAATCCTTTCAACAAAAAGGTTTTTGTAGAAGAGGGATATGATGAGACATGAAGCCAAGTCTGATACACTCCAGAGTGAAGCGACAACTCCCTTTGCTCCAAGCTGTAGAAATGCTCCGGTAAGTCCCGTGTATTCCTCAGTCAGCTTGCTATCGCAAAGACCTGTTTGGCATGCTGAAAGCACTACGAGTTCCGGAGAGGGAATGTCATAGTGCCTTAAGAGAGATTCAGTTGAGATATAGTCTTGCCCCGAAAGGAGTATCTGCGACTTTAATGGATGAAGTGAGTCAAATTCAGCATGACATGAAAAATGCCAGATTTGAGAGTTCTTCATTGTTGCGATTGCCCCTGCAAGATTTGCCTCTGCTCTCTCTACTGTTGTCTTCCGCTCAACAAAACTTTTTACAATCTCGCCTTCGACCGTAGCGAAGATAAGTGGCTCTGAATCCTGCCGTTCGGGATTGGATATAAGTCCAAGCCCCATTCTGTCGGTTGAATCGATCCCATGTAGACTGAATTGTCTTGAGCTTCTAATGTTTGTGCAGAAGCTTATCGAGTAATCATCGGCTAATATTCGGTTTTGATTTTGGGATAGATACAGAGGAGTGGAGCTTAGTCCCGAAGATGATATTATTGAAATATGTCTTGGTGCAGGCATCCCTAACCCAGATATCCAGTTGCAAAATGGTACGTAAAAGTGTTCTCCAAGTGACGTCCCGATTTCTTTGGTTCTGTGACTGCTTCCTGCTGAACTATTACCCGCTCTCTCCAGAGCTTGCCTCCAGTCTGCTGCGTTCTGGATTGTTACCTTGAGGGATCGAAGATTTCCGAGTTCAAAGGTTTCGATCTTAAGTGTGGAATCATCTTTGAGGATGGCGACGGCAGTTCCTCCAAACGATGAATAGGAGAGCAGTAATATACAAGTGTCGTCGGCTAGCAATGATGCTAGTTTTTGTTCCAATTCAGTCCAGGTTGCTTTAAATCTTGGGCATGATGTTGTACAGAGCGTCTTGAGCTCCTCCTTGAGTTCAATTATTTGTTGAAGAGGTGTTTGACGGTCGATCAGCATGGCGGATGATAGCTCTTGCTCTCTGAAAGCAATTTCCTCTGACAGATGGGACAGACGCTGCTGGCTTGTTGAATCAATGTCAGCGCTTCGTATTGAAAGCGTTTTTGCCATTATCAGCGCACGGGTTGCATCTGCCTCGATGATTGCCTGTTTTTGATCTCCGGCATGTATCCAGGCTATGGGTAAGACGTTTGCAAAATCGTCAAGGTCTTGAATGATGTCGAACGTTTCGGCTTGGGATATCTCGGGAGAGCCTATGAGTGAGGTTGCTGCATTATTGGCGCTGCTTAGTACCGCTGCGGCCTTGGTCCAGGATCGTTTATTGACATGCAGTTTTGCGAGTATTACCGCATCCTTGAGATGCTGGCGGGGATTTATAGTGATCGATGTCTGTTCGAATAATTTGGTGCGAATTTCTATGTTCTGGTTGAGCAAGTCGCAAGTGTGAGCAGAATATTGTTTTTTCTGATATGTTGATATTTTTTTGAGTTTCGATGCTTGGGACTCTTGAATCTCCGAGATGACGTAAATCCACTCCATCGCTTTTGCGCGAGTAGATAGAATTTTTAACTCAGCTGCACGGAGTGAGTAACGAGATGCGAGTTTGTCAGCGGTATCTAGTTCTTGAATAGCAAGTTGAAACTGGGCGAGGATTCTTGAACAATGTTCTTCTGTGAAATCTATTTTTCCCGCTGGATTGAAATAGATCAATCGCTCGGCTATGTCGATGTGAGCCTGGATAGCTTGTAATGGATCTTTTTCTGGATCCATTGATTTAAGCCGATACCTGAGTAGTTTCATGTTTCTCTTCTCACTGTTTGCAGTGAGCTTCGGGGGCTGTACTGATGGATCGAATTCAAGGGGGTGGAGTTCGTTAGAAAGGATGTTCTCTTCGACACTCGTCGGAATGGTAGAACCCAAGATAGTCTCGTGAATTTGTCTAGATTTCTGGAACGCGCTTAATGCTTCGCGAGCATTGTCTTTTCTGCTCCCTCTTGGTCTTTGATTGAATGCGGTGGCAAGAACTGCCAATAAATCTGCATGCTCTGTTGGGAATTCAATCTCATGGAGAACTACTAGGGCATTCTCCGCGACAACTATCGATTTCTCGACGTTGTCGGCGTGATGGCCTTTTTGTCGATCTAGGTATGTTCGGGACAAATTCCCGCAGAGATCTGCGTAAAGAATTGGATTTTCAGCTATGCTAAGTTCAGTGAGGCATCCTTCAAGTAGATCAACTGATTTTTCTAGATTTTCCCAGTGTTCTCCGTAGTATCTTATCACATATGCATGAGCCAAAGCATGCTTGGTTTCTATCGGCTTGATATTCCGTGGCCCATCTAGCCCATTTAAGAGTTCAATGGCAGTTTCTATGTTCTTCGTTTGGGCGGTATTTGGTGGCTGATTGAGATACGCTGTTGCCAGATTGTACCTTATTTCGCTCCATAAAAGTTGATTGCTATGAATATTCGCGTTACTTAGTGCCTGCTCCATTTGTTCAATTAGGTCACTGGTGTGTTTGAAATCGGGCTCTTTCTTTGCTAGTTTAGCCAGAATATTAACGGTTCTTGCATGCTCTAGTGGATGAGTTTTCTCAGTATAGAATGAGAGTGCCACTAATGCTGAACGGCGGGCCTCTTGCAGATTTGTTTTCCAGTCGCCCTTAATTCTCTTAGCGTAAATGGCTGCTCGAAGAGAGTGGCAACGAGCCTGTTCTGGAAATGCAGAATCTCCGATGTTCTCGAAGGTTTTGAGAGCAATGTTTGTGGCATCTATTGCATACTCAAAATTGAGTTCTAGTCGTTTCCATGAAGACTTTCCGTGTGCAAATACCTGACCTAATGTCGCATGAAGTACGCCCCATTCGTACGGATTGTTTTTTTCCGGGAAATAGGATGATGTTTCCTCAATTCGGGCGATAATCGTACGGTGTTCTACGATTGATAGCTGATGGGAAGTATCGAGAATAATATCACTTTCAACAACTACAGCTCGTGCTAGGGATTGAGGGTTTCGCCTGACGTCTATATGGTTGTAGGCTGTTTGGACGCAGGTTTTTGCTTTTAAGAATCGGTCTGTTTCAGTTGTAATCCCGCTTCGATAGAGCTCCGCCAACGTCAGCAATAGATCTGTGTAAATGGGGTCATATTTTTTTGGTTTGTATCGTTCGGTTTCTGTTTCAAGGAGGGCTATTGCATTCTTGTTCGAAGCTCGTAGGTTATTATGATCTTCATTTTCAAGTGCCTGTGCCTTGAGAATAATCGTTTGATACCAGAGGTCTCCATCAGTCCTTCTTAGTAATTTGGTGGCTTGAATCAGGGCCTCTATTTCGTTTGCAGAATATTGGTTTGGAGATTGAGCGCGAAGTTCTGCGTATGCATGGCCAATTCGTGCATAAATTAACCCCTTCGTCTGTCTTTGGAGCAGGGTTCCGACTGGCCAAGGGATGATATCGTCAATCATTTGAAGAGCCACCTTGCCGCTTTCGATTCGTTCGAGTGGATTCTTTGCCTCTCGGTTCTTGTCGTCAAGGGCTATGAAGACTTTGAACTCAGGGCTTAAACGCTTCAGCAGGAATCTGTCTGCTATGTGCTTCAACAGTTTGAGCATGGAAATTTTGAGATGATAAGTTGCCGTGAATGAGTTCTAAAGAAAAGGGAGAATTCTTGTTCGTGAAATGAACTGCTATCTGGATGATGTCATATTGAGGCCGCCAGCTTTCTGCAAGTTGATGGTGAATATTCGTCGGATTAACTCTTTTCTTAGATCAATGTATTGTTTCATAATGACCCGATCGGATGGAGCTGTATTCCTTGAATAAATGATCTAACTCCTCTTTGCCTCAATTGGTCGGGGTATGGGTGCGCTGGATTCTAATTGAGAACAGATTTTCGTAGCCAAAGCACGTTGTGACAACTGAAACTTCATACATGCAGGCTCGTCAGGCATATATTGCCGGTGACGTTGAGAAATGTGGTGAGATTTTACGCCGTGAATCAGCTGCTGGTGATCCAAATTGCCAGACTTTCTTAGGTACTTTATACCAAGATGGACTTCCTGGCTTTGACAAGGATGTTTGGCGAGCTGTCAAGCTGTATGAGCAAGCTGCAGAGCAGCAGAATCTCCTCGGTACATATATGCTCGGCCAAACGTACTTCCGCGGTTTAGGTGTTAAGAGAGATAAAAAGAAAGGAGCGCGTCTAATTAAACGGGCCGCATTGATGAATTTGCCTGAGGCACAAGCCATGTTGTATGAGGTTTTTCGCAGGCCGTTTAGACGAAAGGTAGCAACGGCTTGGCTCCTGGTTGCTGCAGAAAACGGAGATCAGCAGTCAGTTGAGCGCCTACAGGGGGCTAGAGTTTCTAATGGTTCAAGAGAGATTGCTGGCCGAATTCTAAATTTGATTAAATCTCTCCATTTGTTGAAAACTCTCAATCCTGTTGCTGGACTGAAGCGTTTGGATGAACTTGAGCTGGAGGATATTCGTTGAGGTTTTAGTAAGCACCGAGACTAGAGTTCTTCCGAAGTTTGGAACTGAATTGTGAGTCACTGGTCATAGTTTCTGGTGAGAATAAAATGCTTGTTGTTGGTGTCGGGGGGCGATAGATGCAGAATTAGCTTTCTATTCGACTAATGTTTGAATCTGTGAGTAAGGAAGAAATCTATCGATAGAACAGTTTTGAATCGCTGTTTAATGAATGTGTTTGGGTGCGCGGAGAATTTTGAAAGGGCGATTCTTGACAAAGGAATTCTTTGAATCTTTCCGGTTTACGAATCCGAGACGTGCAATGTTGTGACGTGGTTCGTATTTAGTAGATCTGTTAAAATACGTTATGAGCCCATTCCGGCATAATCAGAAAGCAGACTGTTCAAGGAATGCGTCCGGGGCAGATCAAATTCTTGACGATTTGATGCGAGGTGTGGAAGGGCGCAAACAGAGCGATAACTATCTTCCACGAAACTATGTTGAAGACTTGGATGCCCTCGAAGCAATAGGCTTTGCCGAAAATTCTGGCCAGAACTTTCTCGGCGTGATCAAGGCGAGAACTGACGCTGTGATTCGCGCTGATGGGCGGACAGAGTTCAAAACGGCTGGGGGTGTTGCCGTGGGGTGCCTCGACGACAGGCATATCACTACTGTAGCAGGTTCTCGATCGGGCAAAGGGAGAAGCGTTATTATTCCCAATTTGTTGAGCTATCCTGGCTCGATGGTTGTTGTTGATCCGAAAGGTGAAAACGCGAGCATTACAAGTAGGTATCGATCTGAACAACTGGGGCAAAATGTATGTGTTCTAGACCCGTTTGAAATAACTGCCGACCAATGCGCTCCCTACCGAAAACGGTTCAATCCTCTCAGCATTCTTAGCCTTGAGAGCCCGACACTTGTAGAGGATGCCGGGCTGATAGCCGATGCACTCGTCGTCTCGACAAACACTAAGGACAGTCACTGGGACGATAGTGCACGTTCTGTCATAGAGGGCTTGCTGCTTCACGTGGTTACTGAGCATACACCGACGCAGCGAGATCCCGAACCGAATTTGCTCGCGGCTGCCGAGCTCCTTTCCGGCAGGCGGCTCTCGCCAGAAGATGGTATGCCGATGAGTATCAACCAAGTGCTTGGCGAGATGCTTGAAAATCGTTGGCTGGACAACCGCATCGCAGCCGCCGCCCAATCTTTGAAGGACAAACCAGATAGCGAGCGGGGCTCTATTATTTCCACAGCTCGCAAGAATCTAAAATTCTTGGACTATGATGCTATGGGTTCGGTCCTTTCTGGGCATGACTTTGATTTGGGAGATCTAAAAACAAAGCCCACGACGATCTACCTCGTGCTTCCAGCAATGCGAATGAATACGTGCAAGCAGTGGCTTCGCCTTTTTGTAAACCTGATATTAGCTACCGTTGAGCGAGTGAATATCCGCCCGAAACACCCAGTTATTATGGTCCTGGATGAGATGCCAGTGTTGGGTTATATGCGCGAACTGGAGTCTGCGATTGGTCAGGTTGCCGGGTTGGGCCTTCGTCTACATTGTATCTTGCAAGACCTCGGTCAGCTGAAGGCACTCTATAAGGATCGGTACGAGACATTCCTTGGAAATTCTGGGATTTTGCAGTTTTTTGGCAACATAGATCAGTTCACCTGTGAGGTGGACCCCAATGTTCGACCATCTTCGGGGGAGGCTAAGCTATGGCGGCCT
>CAJXVR010000198.1 GCA_913061285.1 uncultured Verrucomicrobiota bacterium
CTACACTAGATCGCTCGTCGGCAGCGTCAGATGTGTATAAGAGACAGCCCTGCCCCACATCCCATGAATCAATATGCCCGCTCACGACTACAACTTCCTCCGGACGTTCCCACCCCTTCCATTCAGCTACCACGTTGCGAGATTTGGCGGGGGCTTTCGTTTCCGCTGACATTTTGAGCCGAACAACGATCCGCTCGCCGCGGGACTGCATCCGTTGGAGCATCGCCGCATCTTCCGACGTGATCGCCGCATGGGGAATCTTCGGAACAGAATCATCATACCCCATAGCACCCGTGTGGGGTGTTTGCATCGAAAACGGTCCCACGGAACGAATCAGGCTGGCAACCGCACCTAGCCGTGCTGCCTCGATCGCCCCGCGTGAACGAAAGACGACGGTTTTGCCATATTCCGTGAATGGCGCATTGAAGAGCACAATTTTGCCCTTCACTTTGGCTCCTTGCCGCTGGAGCTCCTTGAAATCACGAACCACCAGAACGTCTGCTTTGAGTCCCTTACTAGGCGTCCCGACACTTCCCCCTAAACCCAACATGGGAAGAGCTTGCTCCCGAGGTTCAAGCAGCGTCACCGATTCTTCACCCCTTACCCAATGGGACACCATGACTTCTTCCCCGCGGACCGACTCGAAACCATCTACCGCCATTGTCTTCAAACACCAATCGATCGCTCGTTCCAAGTTTGAGGAACCACTAAAACGAGGCCCGAAACGATCGCACAGAAACGACAAGCGATCGAAACCGGTCGAGTTTCGAATGGCTTCACCGATGATTCGATCAGCTGTCTCCTGATATCGAGCAGTCAACTCCTCTGGGGCTAAACCGTGAGTTCGCTCCACACCTAACAGAAGGACGACACCCAAAACAACTGCCCATGATCCATTGATTCGCATAACAGCCACATCTAAAACCGCCGTAAGAAAAGATCAATCACCAAGCACTCCGTGCCCCCTCCAAGCGAGGTCTAAGAAACCGACCATGCCTTGACAAATCACGCAATATTCTAGACGTTCTTATGAATTAAGACCCTGTTCGTTACCCTTTGGGGGTGAAGTCTCGTTTCGAATCCTGAAGCCATGCTAACAATACCTGGACAAGCAGCCCGTTTCTGCGATGGCGTATCGCGTAGGAATTTCCTAAAGATCGGAGGACTCGGATTGGGAGGACTCGCTCTTCCAGACCTCCTCCGTGCCGATGCTCAAATGGGATCAGGCCGTTCTCACAAGGCCGTGATCATGATCTTCCTTCCAGGAGGACCACCACACCAAGACATGTTCGATCTAAAAATGGATGCGCCTTCCGAAATCCGGGGTGAATTCAATCCGATCTCGACAAAGGTCCCTGGAATACAGATCTGCGAACTCTTTCCCAAAATGGCTAATATGATGGATCAACTTTCCATTATTCGGTCGATCGTGGGTGCGGATCCAGATCACGATGCCTATCAATGTATGACGGGACGCTCGCTTCGACGGCCCAAGCCTCCGGCTGGCGGTTGGCCCTCCATGGGAGCCGTCCTCTCTCGTCTCAATGGGCCGGTGAAACCAGAAATGCCTCCCTTTGTCGGCCTTGCACCCAAAATGGGAGAAATGCGCTGGGCTAATCCAGGGAAACCGGGATTTTTAGGTCCTTCTCACGCTCCGTTCCAACCGAATGGCTTCGGAAAAGAGGACATGACCCTAAACGGAATCACTCTAGATCGACTCAATGACCGAGAACATCTCTTAAAACAATTCGATCAATTCCGGCGCGACGTCGACTCCAGCGGCGCAATGGACGGACTCGATGCCTTTAACCAACAAGCCTTTGGCATTCTTACCTCAAGCAAACTCGCCGAGGCCCTGGACGTCAGCCGAGAAAGTGTAAGCATGCGCGACACGTATGGCAAAGGGGACCCTAAGAACCGTGCGGATGGAGGCCCGAAGAATCTCGAACATTTTCTCATCGCCCGACGCCTCGTTGAGGCAGGCGCTCGTTGTGTCACGCTGGCATTCAGTCGATGGGACTGGCACGGCCGCAATTTCAAACGCGGCCGCGAAGACATGCCGCTGCTTGACCAAGGCGTCACGGCCCTCGTCAACGACCTCAAGCAACGCGGAATGGATAAGGATGTTTCCGTCATTGTTTGGGGCGAATTCGGTCGAACCCCAACCATCAATAAAGATGCAGGGCGAGACCATTGGCCTCGAGTTTCCTGTGCCTTGCTCGCTTGCGGAGATATGAACCACGGACAAGTAATCGGATCAACCGACCGCCTCGGTGGCGAAGCGGTTGATCGCCCCGTACGATTCGGCGAAGTGTTCGCGACCCTCTATCATCAACTCGGCATCGACATCAATAAGACGACCGTCCCGGATCTCTCTGGTCGCCCCCAATTCCTCGTAGAGCCAGGCTGTCAGCCTATGCCCGAGTTGATCTAATTTTGCAGCGCCCCATGTCTCCTGTCACCGACACCAAGCAAGACAACGGCACCACGATGGTCGGCTGCTCAACCCAAATAAATTTCTCGACGACTGCCAACGGCGAACGTCATTGGTATTCCTCGAGGAAACGGGACAAGCTATCGGCGCGATCCATTGGCTGGGAGGCTAATCCGATGAGCGTCCCGTCTATTTTCGTATCGGTGCTCTCCCGCGCCGACAACCATTCACCCTCCCCAGAGTGTTCACTTAGGACAGAGACCGCGTCCTCATGAAAACCCCCTTACTTTACCCATCACAACTGGGCCGACTACTGGCGTCCCTCGTCGTGGCATTTCAGATTCTGACGGGCTTCGCCGCAGAGAAATCGACCTGGCTCGTACCACACGAATTACGCCTGCACACGGGAGACATGAGCAAACAAGGCTCACTCCTTACCCTTCAAGGGCCAAACGACCGCCGCCAACTACTGGCAACTGGCTACTTCGCCAACGGTGCAAACAACGACCTGACTCACCATGTCCGCTACATCACTCAACCGACCGGGATTGCCCAGATTGACAGTCATGGATGGATTCAACCTCAAAACAACGGGATCACGATCATCACGGCCAAGCACGAGAGCGGTGTCAGCTCCCAAATTCAATTACGAGTCACCGAGATTGACGTCGAGCATCCAATCAATTTCGCAAACGAAATCGTTCCGATCTTTACCAAAACAGGCTGCAACGGAGGGGGATGCCACGGTAAATCAAGTGGGCAGAATGGGTTCCGTCTCTCTCTCCTTGGATTCGAGCCGACGGAAGACTACGAACATCTCGTATTCGAATCCCGTGGCCGACGCATTTTCCCTGCGGCTCCGGACCACAGCCTCCTTCTCCGCAAGGCCGTTGCCGATATCCCCCACGGCGGAGGGAAACGGCTAGAAAAAGATTCCACCGACTACGCACTGATACGAAGCTGGATCCAACAGGGCATGCCCTATGGTGAGAAAAATGATCCCGTAGTCGAGAGCATCGAAGTGTTCCCAAAGCAACGGCTCATGACGATGAACGCTTCGCAACAGCTCATCGTCGTGGCCCACTACTCTGACGGCAGCAAGAAGGATGTCACCCGTAGCGCTCTCTTTGAGCCCAACGTCAAAGAAATGGCAGACGTGAACGAGACAGGCCACGTCACCTTACACGACCAACCCGGGGAGGTCGCAGTCATGGTACGCTATCAAGCCCAAGTGGCCGTCTTCCGCGCCACCATTCCCCTTGGCGCTCCAGTCGGAGCGCTCCCCGTCGCAAATAACTTCATTGACGAGTGGGTCTTCAAAAAACTACGCGCCGTTGGCATGCCACCCTCCGCGCTCGCCGATGATGCGACGTTTATTCGTCGCACCACCCTCGATATCGCCGGCAGGCTCCCCTCAGCCAAAGAAACAAAAGATTTCCTTGAAAGCGCGGCCAAGGACAAACGATCAGCCTGGATCGACCAGATGCTTGACGATCCGGGCTATGGCGCGCTGTTCGCCAACAAATGGAGTGCCCTTCTCCGCAATAAACAAGCTCGAACAACAGACAAACGCGGCACCTACCTCTTCCACGATTGGATCCGCGAAAGCATGCAAGAAAACATGCCTTATGATGACTTTACCGCCTCGATTCTGACAGCCTCCGGAGATCTCACAGAAAACCCACCGGTCGCATGGTACCGACAAGTGAAGCAGTTGAACGAGCAAGTTGAAGATACGGCACAGCTTTTCCTCGGATTGAGACTCCAATGCGCCCAATGCCATCACCATCCCTTCGAGAAATGGAGTCAACATGACTACTACAGTCTCGCAGCATTTTTCTCACGAGTCGGGCGGGCATCAGGGAACAGACCAGGAGAAGATCTAATCTTTCATCGACCAGGACAGGCAACCACCAAGAATATCAAAACGGACAAAGCAGTCGCAGCCGCAGGATTGGGAGCCGATCCAAGACCGATTCCAGCCGTCATTGATCCCCGTCTTGAATTGGCCAACTGG
The DNA here is from genome assembly GCA_913061285.1 of uncultured Verrucomicrobiota bacterium. GTDB lineage: Bacteria > Verrucomicrobiota > Verrucomicrobiia > Limisphaerales > AAA164-E04 > UBA2970. The sequence continues at coordinate 4,452 of CAJXVR010000198.1, forward strand.
ATGACCAATAACAACAATCCATTCTTCGCCAAGTCCTTGGTCAATCGCTACTGGAAACATTTCTTCGGACGGGGCATCGTCGACCCTGAAGATGACATGCGAGAAACGAACCCGCCAACCCATCCAGAACTCTTAGATGCCCTCGCAAATCATTTCATCAAATCCGGCTACGATCTCAAGAATCTCGTGCGGACAATCTGTGAATCAACGGTCTATCAATTGAGTGCGATTCCGAATCAACACAACGGGATTGATAAACAGCAATATTCACGGTTTTATCCCAAAAGACTGACCGCTGAAATCCTATACGATTCAGTCCACGAGCTCCTAGGAGCCCAAGTGGCGTTCGAAGGCCTTCCCTCAGGCACGCGCGCTATCGAGCTCCCCAACAACAGCTTCAATAGCAGCAATTATTTTCTCAGCGTCTTCGGCCGACCAGACAGCGCTAGCTCATGCGAATGTGAACGATCACAAGACGCCAGTCTCGCCCAATCTTTGCATCTCCTGAATTCAAAGAGCATCCAAGAGAAACTTGCTGCCGATCAGGGCATGGCTGCCACGCTCGCCAACGACAATAGCCGCTCTCATCAAGAGAAAATCAGTGAACTCTACCTTCGCGCTTTTAGCAGACACCCCTCATCTGAAGAGCTCCATACCGCCCTGGATTATCTCAACCGGAAACAATTGACGGCACTGACAGATGATCCTTCGGGCAACGAGAGCCCAGCTAGCGTTCATGCCTCTAATCGGCTTGCCTACGAAGACATCATTTGGGCACTCATCAACACCAAGGAATTCCTCTTCAATCACTAGCCCCCTCTCTATCCTGCTTCGTGCCAGAATTTGGGGACAAAAACACAAAAAGTGTAACTTGTTCCAGCCATTACCACTCGGATAGAGTGACTTCTGACAATTGAAGAATATGAAAACTCAATCCACGTGGCTCGCCTCACTGTTTATCCTCGGTCTTAGCTGCGCGATCAGCGACGCTGCAGAAGCAGATCCGCCCCAAGCGGAAGATGTCTCAGCAGACGAACTTCTTGCCGGTCATTCCGCCCACGGCGAAGCCTTCAATGAGGGCCCTCGCCAGGCAGCCTATTATATGGGAAATACGGGGAACGTACATTTCCCTATCAGCACGGAGTCCCATGAAACTCAACAATTCTTTGACCAAGGGATTGGGCAGCTCCACGGCTTTTGGTACCTCGAAGCGGAACGAACGTTTCGACACATCGCAGCCCTAGAACCGGAATGCGCGATGGCCTACTGGGGTATGGCGATGGCGAATATCAACAATAGGGATCGAGCCAAAGATTTCATTCAGAAGGCAGTCGACCGGAAAGAATCCGTTACCCCCCGAGAAAAGCTCTGGATCGAAAGCCTGGAACACGTCTATCTCGGAAAAGAGAAAGATGCCAAAAAGCGAAGCCGCACTCTCATTCGTGACCTTGAGGAAATCGTTTATCAGTACCCCGATGATATCGAAGCAAAAGCGTTCCTCGCCGTGACCATTTATCAGAATAATCGACATCATCCGATCGGTTCTCATCAAGCTGTGAGCTCGCTCATCCAGCAGGTCTTTGATGTCAATCCAATGCATCCAGCCCACCACTATCGCATCCACCTCTGGGATCGCGAGAAGGCAGAGCGGGCTGTCACTTCAGCAGCCCGTTGTGGCCAAAGCTCGCCAGGCATCGCTCACATGTGGCATATGCCCGGTCACATTTTTTCCCGACTCAATCGTTATGCCGATGCGGCCTGGCAACAAGAAGCATCCGCTCGCGTTGACCATGCTCACATGATGCGTGACCAAGTCCTTCCAGATCAAATCCACAACTTTGCCCACAATAATGAATGGCTCATCCGCAATCTCAATCACCTCGGACGAGCCCACGACGCGATTGATCTTGCAAAGAACATGATCGAACTACCCAGGCACCCTAAATACAACCTCGTTTCCAAACGAGGTCGCAGTTCATCTTATGGGCGTACGCGACTCATGGAGACTCTCGTCCGCTATGAACTTTGGGACGATTTGATCAAGCTAAGCAACACAGTCTACCTGGAAGCGACGGACGTCGACTACGACCAAATCCAACGACAGCTCGCCTTAGGATTGGCCGCCTTCCATCAGAACGACAAAGATTCGATCATCGCTGCCAAGAAGCCGCTTGATACCCTTCTCACAAAAAAGAAACTCGAACGTGTTGATGCTGCCGACAAAGCGGAAGAAAAGGCGAAGGAAGACAAGAAGGAATCGAAGGAAGTCGCGGAGGCTATGGCACAAGCGATGATTCGGCATAGTGGCTCCATTGAAAATATCCGCTCAGCGATGGCAGAGCTAGACACCTATGTCGCAATTCTTGAGAAGCGACCGGAATCAGCTAAAGAGCACCTCGAAAAAACGAAACGTATCCCCAACGAACGGCTGGCAAAAATCCACCTCCGGTTAGACAACGAAGAAAAGGCCTTAGAGTTAATTAAAAAAGCGACAGATTCAGCAACCAACCAAGTTCAGGTCCTCGCCACAGCAATTGAAATCTACCATGCTACCGGAAAACTAGAGGAAGCGACAAACGCCTTTCAACAGCTTCAGTCAATCTCCGGCTTCGTGGATCTCGACCTTCCCATCTTCCAACGTCTCAACCAATTAACCACCGATCTTGGCATTCCGCATTCGTGGAAGCAGGCGTACCAAACCCCTCCAGACGTTGGCGAACGCCCCGACCACGATTCCCTTGGTCCGTTCCGTTGGCAACCCTCCAGCGCTCCCGACTGGAAACTCAAGTCAGCGACGGGTGATTATCTTTCCCTCTCGGACTTCAAGGGCAAACCCGTATTATTAGTTTTCTATCTCGGCTATGGTTGCGCGCATTGTGTTGAGCAACTCAACGTCATCGAACCTCGAATGAAAGACTTTGCCGAACAAGAGATATCTGTGCTTGCGATTAGCACGGAAACGCTTTCCGAATTGGAGACGTCACTGACAAAAAGCGAACTGCTAGGGGACCTATCATTCCCCCTGTTGGCCAATGATGGACTCGACGTCTTTAAAGCCTATCGGGCATTTGACGACTTCGAAAAAACCGCCCTCCACGGCACCTACCTCATTGACCGGGATGGGAAGATCCGTTGGCAAGATATCAACTACGAGCCCTTCAATGATGTCGACTTTATCCTCAAGGAATCGAAGCGACTCCTCTCTCAGCCGAAGGACGTTCAAGTTGCCGCAACCAGCGAGTAACCCTATTAGCTGGGGGCATCTCGCTGGTGGGAACAGCGTAACGGCGTGCCCCTTGCTTTCGCCCCCGACTCAAGCCCCCTATAAGAGTCTCTTTCAAGATATCAATCCCTCAATCCTCAACGAGGATCGAGGGATTTTTCATGACCTAAGCACGCTAGGACTCTTGAACCTGCTCCACGGCTCGACTCCCACCACGCCTCCCCCTTCCAAAAAACCTGCAGAGACGCGACCTGGCTGGAAGAATTCGAGGTTCATGTCTCGAGGAGCGGTGACAGCGGATCGATATCAATACCGTTTCCATAGAGATGGCATAAACAGCACCAGCAAGGCGTAAAATTCCAGACGCCCGAGAAGCATCAAAAAGGATAGAACGATCTTGGTCATATCATTTAGAAATGAATAGTTGTGCATCGGCCCTACCGCGCCCAAGCCCGGTCCAATATTGAACAACACGGCAAGGGTTGCGGACAAGCAACTGTCGATATCAAGATCGGGCTGCAGCAAACTCACTATAAGTGTTCCAATGCAGATCGACACCCCGGCAATCGAAATGACAAAGAGGGTATCGATTCGAAATGAATCAGTTACCGCGTTCCCATTAAGTTTTAGACTTGTCACAAGATTCGGTCTAAAGGCAGATCTGAGGTGTTGTCGGACAATTTTAAAAAAGAGAATCCACCGGCCTAACTTGATGCCTCCGGACGTCGAACCAGCACACCCTCCAATGAGCATCATCAGCAAGAGCACAACCTCCGACAAAGCCGGCCACTCACCAAAGTCTGCCGTAGTAAATCCACTAGTCGAAAGCACCGAAACAACCTGGAAGAGTGCCTGGCGGAGGCTTTGCAACAAGGAGCTTTCTGCCTCCAACCAATACAAATCCAAAGCGACGACCAAAGTCCCAAGCCCGATCACCCAAAGAAGCCCTTTACTGGCCTCATCTTGACGCCAGCGCTCCCATTGCCGCCGAAACAACCATGCGTAGACCATGAAATTGACGGATCCCAAAATCATGAAAACGACAATCCATAGCTCAATGAAGAGACTGTTGAAAAAGGCAACGCTTTCATTATGTGTTCCAAAGCCACCCGTCGAAACGGTCGCAAAGGCGTGGCACAAGGCATCAAAGGCCCCCATACCAAGGAGTTTGAGACCGGCAAAGCAAACGATTGAGAGACCAATGTAGATAGACCAAAGCCATACCGAGATTCGCTGAATTCGAGGCGACAAGGATTCCGTGCCAATGGCGGAAGATTCATGACGAAACAAGGCCTTACTACTCGCGCCAAACGAAGACAAGAGAGCCACAAAGAGAACCAATATCCCCATCCCTCCCAACCACTGGGTGACACTTCTCCAAAGTAAGAGACTCCGAGGAACGTGACTCAAATCTTCGATCACAGTGGCCCCGGTAGTCGTGAAGCCAGACACAGATTCAAAGATACTATCAACGATTCCCATCCGAGGCTCACAAAGAAAAAAGGGCAGCGCTCCAAAGAGCGTACAGATAACCCAACCAAGGCCAACCACACACAGCGACTCTCGTCGAAGCAACTCCGATTCGGAACGCCCCCCCAAAGCGATCAAGGTCCCGCCGACAAATACCGTAGCGAGAACAGAAAAGGCGAAGGCTTCCACCGCGTCAAACCCCGCCCCAGATTCACCATCAAGATAGGCAAACAGCAAACAGCTCGACTCCGCTAGCGAAAGGAGCACAAGAAGACAGCCAATCATCTTGGCCAACACTCGATAGTTCATACCCTAGAGCCGCCTGGATCTTTGCACGGCGGCGAACGGTGATGGATCCGGGGATTCGTTCAACACAGAAGGCAGATCTCCCGACAACAGATCCGTCAGGCAATTCTCAATCACGACCGACATCCCATTTATCATGCAACACTCGTTTGCACAGATAAACATTGCGCCGCCCCCATAAACGAATCCAAGAAAAAAATAACAGTCTCTCCAAGATCAGCCCCCACAAATCGAATCATAACGAAAACGCAGAGCCAAATAAACCAGTCGATCAATGCCCCTTTCAAGGGAGGCTTAAGACTGCCGTTATTCACTTCGGCAGGATCTTTGACCTAGACCAACTTCCAAGGAAGATCGCGGCGTTGAAGAGCAGGACGAGCTCTCTGACTTCACTACGAAAGATACCACTCAGAGAGCAGCGACGCTCAGCACTAACCCAATATGCCCAGAGATAGTGAGTACGATAGGACGACAAAAGCGGCCGTCGTTCCTACCGATCAAGGTCACCTATAGTCCTCACGAATCGGATGAAAGACATCAATCACATGACATCGAGAGAGGGCTCGCCCAGAATGAACCGCGTTCGAAGGGATCAATCCAACCCCTCCAGCCTCTAGCACACGGCTTACCCCATCAATCGTCAGTTCAAACCTCCCTTCAATCACATTGCAAACCTGCTCGTGAGGATGAGAGTGCTCCGGGAGCTCCGCGTTTTCCTCGATCTCCCAATGAGCAAATGTCATCGTTTCAGAATGCACGAATTTGACATGAAACCCCGGAATGAGATCTCGTGTCTCAACTTCTGCAAGATCAAGGAAATTCATGCCTTAGTAATAATCAACCTTCCATCAAGAGTCACGATGATTTAGCCAAGGCACAGGTCCCTCGTCTTTCGTCGCGCCGAAGAAGCACGATAGTATAGCCGGAAGATAAGGCTGAGGTTGCATTTCTGGCTAAGATGGGTTTCCTTAGCGAGCCTATGTCCGCTACGGAATCAAATCGAATGTCTCTGGGAAGAGCATTGTTGGTCTTAGGCCGAGCCTCAAATCTCCCGACCGTATGGTCGAACGTTTTCGTCGCATTCATTCTCGGAGGCGGCGGGGCTTGGGAGCTATTGATTCCAATCATGCTTGGTGCCATTTTTTTCTACCTCGGAGGCATGTATCTTAACGATGCCTTTGATGTGGGTTTTGATCGTCAGCACCGCCAGGAGCGCCCCATCCCGTCCGGAGCCATCAGCGAACGAGCAGTCTGGATTCTCGGCATCGCCCAACTTGGGCTCGGAATCATCTGCTTTTCTGTGATTAGCCGCGTCCCCTACTCGCTTTCCATTATGTTAACAGCATCCATTGTTGTGTACGACGCCTTGCACAAACGCGTCACCTTCTCCCCCGTTCTCATGTCGCTATGCCGCTTCGTGCTCTTCATTGCCGTTGCCTCGATTGGGGAGCAGGGCATCACAGGCATCGCACTCTGGAGCGCAATCGCGTTATCCAGCTATATTGTGGGCCTCAGCTACGTTGCCCGCCGTGAGAGCACCGGCGGACTCGTCGCTTACTGGCCCTGCCTGTTCCTCGCTTTTCCCACAATCCTAGCCTTCTTCGTGAACGCGGGAGTTTATCGTTTTTCCGGACTCATTCTTATCACGGCCTTTGCCCTTTGGACCATTCATTGCCTGCGCAATATTTATTGGAGTTCACAGCCACAAATCGGAAAAGCCGTTTCGCACCTGTTAGCTGGGATCGTGATTGTAGATCTTCTTGCCCTCGGACACGTGGATATGAGTTGGACAATCTCAATGGGAGTCCTTTTTCTCGCTGCCCTTCTCTTTCAACGGTTCATCCCGGCCACTTAGAGGATTCATAGTCTCTTCTTCAATGAGGACGAAGAAGTGGCTCACACTGAATCCCCCATTGCGCTAGCATCACTTCCTGCTAGTCTCAGCGTTACTTAGATGAAAAACCTTTTCGCGCTCGTTCTCTTCACGCTTAGTGTATTCCCAAATTCGTCACGCGCACAAGCGCCCGTGGGCGAGAGAATGTTGGAGTCGTACTTTGCTACCCGCACAGCGGAGATTCGAGCGAATTGCCTTGCTCCTTTCCGCTCGCTTGATTCATGGAAAGCAGCCAAACCTACGCTTAAGAAGCAATTGAGAGAAATGCTTGGCCTCGATCCGTGGCCAGAACGCTCATCACTCCAAGCAGTGACCACCGGAATCCTTGACCAAGCCGATATCCGCGTGGAGAAACTTCACTTTCAATCCCTTCCCGGACTCTACGTCACCGCCAACCTCTATCTTCCTAAGCAAATCGCGGCACCGCTTCCGACAATCCTCTACGTCTGTGGACACGCCATTGCCAAAGACGGGAATCGAAGCTTTGGCAACAAAGCCGCTTATCAACATCATGGGATCTGGTTTGCACAACACGGTTACGCCTGCTTGATTATCGACACGATCCATCGCGGTGAGATCGAAGGCATCCACCACGGAACTTATCAATACGGGATGTGGTGGTGGAACTCACGGGGCTATTCCTCCGCAGGCATCGAAGCATGGAATAGCATCAGAGCCCTCGACTACCTCGAGACTCGCAGCGAAGTCGATCCCAATCGAATCGGAATCACCGGAAGATCTGGAGGTGGCATCTACAGTTGGTGGGCGGCTGCGCTCGATGAACGAATCAAAGTCGCGGTTCCAGTAGCAGGGATGACTGATCTTCAGAACCAGGTCGTAGACGACGTCGTCGACGGGCATTGTGATTGCATGTTCATGGTGAACACCTATCGCTGGGACTATCCTCAGGTTGCAGCACTACTTGCGCCTCGCCCCTTGCTGATCGCAAATTCTGACAAGGACTCAATCTTCCCGCTGGATGGCGTTGTGAGACTACATTCAAAGGTAAGAGACATCTACCAACTCTACGATGCCGAAGATCACTTGGGATTGTTAATCACCGAAGGCCCCCACAAAGACACTCAGGATCTCCAGGTTCCAACCTTCCGCTGGTTCAATCGATTCCTCAAATCAAAACACGCGCCGATCTCCAAACCTGCTACGAAATGGTTCCCAAACAAGGCGCTCGCCGTTTTCGAATCCATCCCTGAAACCGAGATCAACCGGAGCATTCAAGAAACGTTCGTTCCCAGAGCACCCGAGCCCCAGATTCCTGAGAACACCACGGAATGGCAATCGATGACGCGAACATGGCTCCAGGAACTGCGAGAAAAATCATTTCGAAGTTGGCCCGCCCTCGAACAAAGCCCCGTCTCTCGCAAAGTCCTTTCCCATAGAATTCAAGGTGGCAAGCTCGAACACTATGCAGTCACCGTTCAACAGCGAGTGCAACTTCCCATGTATGTTTATCTCCCGGACCGCACTGATCTTGTTGAAAAACTCGAACTGGAAGTTCTGGACGAAACAAATGGAGAGACCTTTCATGCCAAATTCAAGGCCGCAATCCAATCCAGAAGTATCCCATCATTCTTAATGAATCGCAGCACGAATACGGCCTACGCTTGGATCGCGCCTCGAGGCATTGGACCAACCGCATGGAACAACGACGCGAAACGACAGACTCAAGTCCGCCGTCGATTTATGCTCCTAGGTGAAACTCTTGACTCAATTAGGGTCTTCGACATCATCCGCAGCACTCAAAGCGCGAGCAAACTCTCTTCATTGGGACGCACCAAAATCACCCTCAAAGCTCAGGGCACGATGGGAGTCAATGCCCTCTACGCTTCCCTCTTTCTCAAATCCATTACTGGACTTGAACTAACCGAGCTTCCACCAAGTCATCGCCCTGGGCCCGACTACCTCAATGTGTCCCGTATCTGGAGTCTGCCTCAAGCGCTAGCCGCGAGTCTTGAAAATCGCTCCATCATCCTTACCCAAACTCCCCTCGGACTGACCGAATTCGCAAAGAGGGTCCAAGAAGCACTCGGCTGGGATTCGACACTCGCGGTCAATTGAATTGAACCCACACTAAAAGAGAGCGCAGGCTTACTTGCCTGCGCTCCGCAATTCATCGCTTGGAGACCTACTTACGAACGCGTTTCTTTTTCTTAGGTGCCTGACGTTTTTCCGCACTAAGAAAGCGGTTAACGGCATTCAGGTAAGCCTTGGCACTCGCCTCAATAATGTCCGTACTGGCCCCGCGCCCAGTCAAAAGCTCGCCGTCACCAAAGTCAGCCTTAATCGTGACTTCGCCCAACGCGTCCTTTCCCTGCGAAACGCCACGCAGCGAAAAATCCTTTAAACGCCCGCGAACATCCGTCAGGCGATCAATCGCCTTCAGCGCCGCATCAACAGGACCATCACCAACCCCAGCATCCTGCACCGCGACAGGCTTTTGATTCTTCTTGGTTCCCGACTTAGTTAGCCGCACGGTTGCGGTCGGAACCGTTGTCGAGCCACTGGAAACACTCAGGTAATCCAAGACCCAAATCTCAGGAACAACCATAATATGCCCTTCAACCAAGGCAGACAGATCGTCATCGTAGACGAACTTCTTCTTATCACCAATTTCTTTAAATCGAGCAAAAATAGCATTTACATCATCGTCAGACATTTTGAATCCAAGATGCTTTAGGCGCGATGAAACAGCTGCCCGGCCACTATGCTTCGTGAGCGGTAATTCTGTCTTTCCCCAACCTACTTTAACCGGATCAACAATCTCGTAGGTCTCTCGCTTCTTTAGGATCCCGTCCTGATGAATTCCACTGCTGTGCGCGAACGCGTTTTCCCCAACGATGGCTTTGCTTCGTTGCACATTCAGTCCTGACATGCGTGACACCAACCGTGAGGTTCGAACGATTTCCTTGCTACTAACCCCACACTTGAATCCACGAAAGACATCTTTTCGGGTATTCAAGGCCATGACGATTTCCTCCAGAGCAGCGTTTCCAGCCCGTTCACCAATCCCGTTAATCGTGCACTCGACCTGACGAGCGCCGGCTCGAACCGCAGCCAAGGAATTGGCGACCGCTAACCCAAGATCATTGTGACAGTGAACGCTGATAATCGCCTGACCGGTCTGGAATTCTTTGACAGAATCGTGAAGCGTTTGAATCAAGGTCTCAAATTCATTCGGGACAGCCCAGCCCACGGTATCTGGAATGTTGACCGTCGTTGCGCCTGCATCGACGGCGGCCTGGCAAACTCTCACCAAATAATCTGGCTCGGTCCGTGATGCATCTTCAGGAGAAAACTCCACGTCATCGACGTAGGATTTCGCCTGCTTGACGCCCTTCACTGCCAAACGAATAATCTCGTCCTCTGCCTTGCCCAACTTGAACTCACGATGAATTTTCGAAGTGGCCAGGAACACATGAATGCGGCCACGCTTTCCAGCGGGCTTGACCGCTGCCCCCGCAGCATCAATATCCCCGGAAACACACCGTGCTAGGCCAGCAATGATCGGCCCTTTGAGTTCCTTAGCGATCGTTTCAACCGCAGTAAAATCACCGTCGCTGATCACAGGAAAGCCGGCTTCGATCACATCCACCTTGAGACGCTCAAGCTGCCGGGCCACCTCTAGCTTCTCGCGAAGGTTCATGGAGGCTCCTGGACACTGTTCGCCATCACGCAAGGTGGTATCGAAGATTTGAACGCGTTTACTCTTCATGGTATCGGTCGGATATCTTACTCGTTTTCCGTTTAATTGCAGGGCTCAGAAACTGTCTCTTATACACATCTGACGCTGCCGACGAGCGATCTAGTGTAGA
>CAJXVR010000199.1 GCA_913061285.1 uncultured Verrucomicrobiota bacterium
CTACACTAGATCGCTCGTCGGCAGCGTCAGATGTGTATAAGAGACAGATGCAGAAGAACTCAATTTTGTGATAGCCTCATATCCTGGTGTAGCAATCGGGGCAGAAGAGTTTTTAGCAGCGTATCCAAACAATAAATATGAAACAGATTGTCCAGTGTCTTAGGGATGGTGAGACCCAGTTATGGGAAGTTCCATGTCCCAGCACGGGTAAAAATGAGATCCGCATTCAATCGGTCTGTAGCCTTGTGTCTCTTGGTACTGAGAAAATGTTAATTGATTTCGGTCGCTCAGGCTGGATTTCAAAAGCGAAGCAGCAGCCCGAAAAAGTGAGGCAAGTTTTCGATAAGATTAAGACGGACGGGATCTCTGCCACTCTTCGGGCAGTTAGCTCGAAGTTGGATACTGAGATACCGCTCGGATACTCGAATGTTGGCCGTGTAGTGAAGATTCCCGACGCAATGACTGGTTTGGTTCCGGGGGATCTCGTGGTTAGCAATGGACCACATGCCGAAGTAGTTTCTATCCCTAGAAACCTCGTTGCCCGAATTCCCGATGTCGTGAAACCAGAGCAGGCGGTCTTCACTGTGGTAGGATCTATTGGTCTGCAGGGAATTAGATTGTTGTCCCCCTCGATTGGGGAGGTTGTTGCCGTTACTGGACTTGGACTGATAGGGCTATTGGCTGTGCAGATTCTCAGAGCACAAGGGTGCACGGTTATCGGTATTGATCTCGATCCTCAGAAATGCCGATTGGCCGAGAGTTTTGGTGCAACTGCTGTTGATCTATCGGGCGGAGGTGATCCCATAGGAGTAGCCAAACAACTGAGCAACGGAAAGGGAGTAGATGGCGTTCTTATAACTGCATCAACAAGAAGTAATCAGCCAATTCATCAGGCAGCGGTGATGTGCCGTAAGCGGGGACGGATTGTTTTGGTCGGAGTGGCTGGGCTTGAATTGTCTCGTGCAGACTTCTATGAGAAGGAGCTCAGTTTTCAGGTGAGTTGCTCTTATGGTCCTGGACGTTATGACCCTGATTACGAGGAAAAAGGGAATGATTACCCGTATGGATTTGTTCGTTGGACCGAGCAGCGAAATTTTCAGGCTGTTCTTGAGTTGATGGCAAGAGGAGACGTCGATGTGAAACCACTCATTTCTCATCGCTTTGCCTTCTCTGATACTCTCAAAGCGTATGAGGTTGTTGAATCGGGTAAAGCCTTGGGAATTGTGCTTGAGTATGGACAGTCGGCAGAAGGTAGCGAGTCCACTGAGCACAAGGATGATTCCCAAGTCATTGTGCGTGCTCCACGCAATAACATACCGACCGCAGGAACGGTTGCTTTAGTCGGCGCTGGTGGATTCTCTCGGCAGGTGTTGGTGCCAGCCCTCTTGGAGACTGGTTGCCGCTTGAAAACGGTCGTTTCATCAAAAGGAGTCAGTGGAACCCAACTCGCAAGGCGGTACGGTTTTGAGAGTTCATCTACTGATGTTGAATCAGTCCTCGAAGATGCGGAGGTTGATACTTTTTTGATCACAACTCGTCACGACTCTCATGCTCATCTAGTGGTTGCCGCGTTGAAAAAAGGGAAGAAAGTCTATGTTGAAAAACCTCTGTGTATGACGCGGGAAGAATTGGACCAAGTTTGCGATATCTATTCGAGCCTATTGGAGGAAGGAAAGAGTCCTTTCTTGATGGTTGGGTTCAATCGGCGTTTCGCGCCCCAGATCGTCGAAATGAAGCGACGCTTGGAGAATACTGGAGAGCCCTTGGCTATCACGATGATCGTGAACGCGGGTTCCATAGCCTGCAATCATTGGACTCAAGATCCGGCAGTAGGAGGGGGAAGGATTGTTGGAGAGGCTTGCCATTTCATTGATTTGGCTCGGTTTTTAGCTAGCTCGTCGATCGCCAAGGTGGACACTTTGAAATGCGAGAGGTCTGAATCCCCGGGATCTGGAGATACTGTTTCAATTAGTCTCAAGTTCGAGAACGGTTCTGTCGCTACAATCCAGTACCTTGGAAATGGTCATCGATCGGTCCCGAAGGAGCGGATTGAAGTTTTTGGAGGAGGAAGGGTTCTTCAACTCGACAATTTTCGTCGATTGAAAGCATTCGGCTGGAAAGGCTTCAAGGGGATGAATCTTTGGAGGCAGGACAAAGGGCATGGAGCTGAAATGAAGAGTTTGATGGATGCCGTGAGGGAAGGGAAAGCCTCACCCATTCCATTCGATGAGATCGTTGAGGTTACGAGGGCAAGTTTTCAGGCAGCGGGGGTTTCAGCCACCGGTAATTCGGATGGCACAGATCAGTGACGATTCGCTAGTGGCACTAATCTATTCTATCAGTATAATTCGAGTTATCTGTGGTTAAGAAACTTATCGATATTATTGCTGGGGCTCGGCCTAACTTTGTGAAGATAGCGCCTATTCTGAACGCGATTCGCACGGGTTCTATCGAGTATAGGCTGATTCATACAGGCCAGCATTATGATCGAAGGCTGTCTGGAGATTTCTTTGAGGAATTAGGTATTCCCGATCCCGACGTGAATCTAGGGGCAGGTTCCGGAACGCAAGGAGAACAGACGGCAGCGATCATAATGGGCTATGAAAAGGTGCTATTGGATAGACGACCTGAACTTTGTCTCGTCGTCGGAGATGTGACGTCGACGATGGCGTGTGCGATTACGGCTCAGAAATTAACGGTACCGGTGGCGCATGTGGAGGCGGGGATTCGATCTGGTGATCTGGTGATGCCGGAGGAAATCAACCGGATGGTGACGGATTCGATAACGAATTATTTTTTTACCACTAGCGAGGTTGCCAATGAGAACCTTCGTAGGAGTGGTGTCGCTGAAGATCGGATTCACTTCGTAGGCAACACGATGATCGATACTCTCTTGGCAAATGAGTCTCGATTCCGGCCGCCGGAGGCTTGGGATCGATTTGGCCTTGAGGCCAGAGGCTATTTTGTGGTGACTCTCCATCGGCCAGCGAATGTTGACGAAGAGCATGGTTTAGCGCGCCTGCTCGAGGGCATCGTGACTGGGGCACGGGGGATGCCCGTCATTTTTCCGGTACATCCGCGGACGGCAAAGGTCTTGGAGGCTGTCGAGCTTGAGTTTCCAGATTTGCGTATTGTAGAGCCTCTGAGTTATTTGGAATTTAATTACTTAGTGAAACATTCTAAGGCTGTGATTACGGATTCGGGTGGAATTACTGAGGAGACCACGGTGATGGGCATTCCTTGCATGACACTTCGAGATTCGACTGAGCGGCCGGAGACGGTGACGGTAGGAACCAATGAACTCTTGGGGACGGATCCTGCTGCTCTCGAGCCGGCGTTTGAACGTTTGTTTGCAGGGAAGTGGAAGAAGGGATCGATACCTGAGAAATGGGATGGGAAGGCTGCCGAGCGTATTGTTGCTGTGTTGGAGAGAATTCTCTAAAGAAAAAGTGGTACCGATGGAGGGGGTCGAACCCACACGACCTTGCGGTCACCAGATTTTGAGTCTAGCGCGTCTGCCAATTCCGCCACATCGGCACTCGAAAGTGCAGAAGCGAGATACTAATAGGCTGTGGGCTTGCTTGGCAAGTGGTTTTGGTTTTGAAAAAGAGCGATGAATTGAATGGAACCTCCTTTAGATGATTTGATATATCTCCCTTTGAAATGAAAAGCGGGCGGAATTACGCAGGAACATTCGGATTGGCGGTTGTTCTATTGATTATGTGGCTGTTTCCGGGGTTCTGGTATGCGGGGAAGTCGGATGAGGAGAGCTACCAATGGTTTGGGCTCAATGAGGAAATTTCTGGATGGGAATACAATGAGATTTCTGTAGGTGATGCTGCTGAAGCGATTTTGGTGGCGGATCGAATGGACAACGGTGCTTATCGGCAGGGAGATGGGCCAGTTGTTCGAGTCTTCTCGGCCAAACGTTTTGAGGAGAAGGAGAATTCTGTGGGGCTGTTCTCACACACGCCTGATCGCTGTTGGACGAATACCGGGATGGTGATTGAAAATGATGAGCCTTATTTTCGAAACGTCGATATTCATGGGATAGAGATGGTTCTTGAGCGACGTGTCTTTAGTATTGGGAGTCAGAGGGAGCTAGTCTATTTTGGAGCGTTGGTTGGCGGAGCTGCATTGCCATATAGGATGGACCAATATCTTGGCTCTGGGCGGAAACGAGAGTCGGCAGCCCGTGGCGATGAAGGCGGGGCGATTGGACGGTTGGTCAATACTCGTGTCTGGGGGTGGGCCTTCGAGTCCTTTGTCAAGCGGGCGCGGCTAGCGGGGCCTCAGCAGCTAATTCGTATTTCGACGCCGATCACTGATTCTGTTGAGTCCGCGGATGCTCGTCTTCTGGACTTCTTTGAGAAGTGGCTTTCGGTCGTATCTTACGAGGATGAAGTGAAGCAGTTCGAGAAACAACGTGAGGTGCTGGAATGAGTCCCCAACGAGAGTCATTGTCTCATGGTGTTCTTTGGTTGCCTATTTTGGTCACCTTGGGATGGCTTGTCAGCAAGGCTAGTTGGTTTTGGAATAATAACCCAGATATGCAGTTTGGCTGGGTGATTCCAATGTTGAGTGGCTATCTCTTGTTTGAAGGCTTTGAGAAGCGGCCAATGATTTTGGGCCGTTGGTCCTTCGTAAGTGTGGCGTCAATTTGCGTTGGTCTGGGGTTCCTGTTTTTGACTCAGATATACCAGGCGGCTTACGGTTTGACGGCGACTAGTATGGCGGGGCTTGGATTGGGGTTCTTGGCTGTTAGTGTTGGTAGTCTTTTGTATGCCTATGGATTTCCAGGGGTGAAAACATTTGGGTTCGGATTGGCGTTTTTTTTGATCGCTCTTCCAATCCCCTCTGTGATCTACGGTCAAATCATTTCGTTCCTACAATACTGGATAACCTTGGTCAATGTTGAGGTGCTAGCCTTACTCGGGACACCTGCTTCGATTCAGGGCAATCTCGTACAGCTGCCGACCGGAACGCTGGGTGTGGATGAGGCGTGTAGTGGAATTCGTAGTCTTCAATCCACTGTCATGGCGACTCTCTTTATTGGTTATTTGACCTTGGAGCGACTTAGTTTCAGGGGCCTGCTTTTTGTTTCGGGTCTCTTGCTCGCAATTCTAGGAAATTTTATTCGAGTCTTTTCGCTAAGTTACTCTGCCAGTATCCATGGAATTGGCGCTGTCGATGCCGCGCACGATGTCGCTGGTTGGTCGATTCTGATGTTTACGGTCGTTGGAGTGGGAGTCTTGTCGTGGCTGTTTGGAAGGGTTGAGGGGATGTTGAAAGTAGCGACAACGGAACGCATCGTGGCTGAGAGTTCAGGAGCAGCAGAATAGTCTTCACTCGTCGAGGTGCAGCAATGAATGGGATCTGGCAACGTTCTTGTTAGGTCTTATTTTTTGGGCTGGTAAAGTTCATTTCTGCTTAAATGGATCCAGCGTCAACCCGGATGCTTTGTCCGGTTATCGAGCTGCTCGTGGAGTCCAGCAAGTAGCTTACGGTTGCAGCTGCCGATTCGGCAGAAACCGGTTCCTTCAAGGCGTTGCGCCGGTAAATGGAGTTTTTCTGTTTCTCAGATAGGGAGCCTGTCATTTCGGTTTCCATAAACCCACAGACAACGCTGTTCGACCTTATCTTCCGTTCTCCCCATTCTCTGGCCGTATTCTTCGAGAAGGCCTCTAGTGCCCCCTTTGTCGCTGCATACATGGCCAAGCCCTTGTACCCCGTGTGAACACTGATCGAGGAAATGTGAACAATCGAACCCGCCGTGCGGTGCGCTAAGAAGTTCCGCAGTACGGTGCGAGTCAGCAAGATTGGGGAGAAGACGTTCACTCGAAACATCGTTTCAAGTGGATCGAGTTTGACGTTGGTGATGAGATCATCGTAGGCGGTCGCGGCATTGTTCACGAAGCCAGTCAGAGCGATGTCATGCCCAATGAAATCTTCAAGAACGGCCGTGATAAGCGAGTCATTGTGGCTTAGGTCAAGGCGCTTGAACTCAAAGCGATCACCGTGATGTTCTTTAAGCGCTTCGGCAGCTTTGGTTAGAGTGCGGGCAATGGCGTAAACCTTACATCCTTTTTCAAGTAGGTAGGTTGATATCTTTAGCCCCAAGCCTCTAGAGGCACCGGTAACCAAAACTGTCTCGTTGCTCATCTTATTGCTTTGCCTGTTCGGGAACGTCCCAAGTCTTCGACGAAGTCGATGATCCGAGGAATCTTGTAAGATTGCAAGTGGGTCACTAGGTGGGCCCTGATTTCGGATTCAGTGCAGTCCTGAGATGATCGCTCGACTTCAGCTCTAAGAATTGTTCCGACAACAGAATTGCGTTCACCGAACACGCGCGCATCACGAATACCGGGGCAATCCCTCAGAGAATCTTCGACTGCATGAGGGTTTACCTTAAAACCCCCGACACTGATGATATCCTTGACGCGGTGATCAATCGTGAATGTTAGGGGATTCTCCGATAGTACCGTGACTCGATCACCGGTATCAAACCATTCGTCTGCATGGCGAATCTTGCCAAGCAAATCCTTCCTGATCAATAGCTTCTGATTCTCGATCCTTACTTGGCTTGCCATTCTTTCTTCGACGACAAACCGATTGTCGAGAGAATGAAACAGGCTTCCAACTTCTGTGGAGGCGTAGACATTGAGAGCTTTGGCATTGGGAAACATCTGCAAGATGTCTGGCGTGAGGTTTGGGTCGAAGCGTTCTCCCCCGAAGGTGATTCTCTTGACTGAGTTCAGAACACGGTCGCAGGGAAGGAGCATCCGATAGAACGTTGGTGTAGCGGAAAGGTGAGTGATTCGTTCTGATTCAATTCTGGAAAAAATATCTTCCCGAGAGAGTCTCCGCAGATTGATGATACGGTTGCCGTTAAAACTTGCCTGGAGTAGGACTTGAATACCAGCCATATGAGTCGGCGAATAGGTGAGGCCCCAAACGTCCGATTGATGTTTCTGGGACTGTTTCACTTCGCGAGCCAGGGTGTCCAGTGGTACCGGATGAATACAGGGTGAGGTGGGCTCTTTTGGACTGCTGGACGAGTTCAATAAGTTGAGTGTAGTCAACCGGTCTAGAAAAACTTGGGATCAGGGTCCTACGATTGATCCGAGAGGGGTCGCTTTGAAGCACTGCCTGTTCGGCTTCCGTGAGATCGGCATCGATCAGGGTTAGATCCTGCTCAAAAGCAAAGGCTTTAAGAACAGACGCTAGTAAATCGGGCAACGAACGACTTTTTAGAACAGGAGTATGGGTCCCGTCCCAGACTCGTTCCATCAAGGCCTCGACGGATGTCGGGGGTGAGAGCGTATCTACGATGAATCTGTCGCTGTCTGCCTGCACTAGGAAAGCTTGTTTAGAACGTCTCCGACCGTGCTGACGATGCTTTGCTCGAAAATATCGACTCCTGTCTTACTCTCCAGTCTTGCGGTGAACTCTGCGAGATCGAGGGAATCCATTTCCAAATCTAGGCGCAACGAAGTCTCTGGAACGATTTCACTGATCTTTGGGAGGCCCTTGTTCGAACGAACCTCGTTAATCGCTTGTAGCACTTCTTGCCGCATATTCTAGATATCTCTTCTCGGAAAGGTTTTATACTGTCGACTTGAGCAGAGCGTTCTCGGTTGGAGGTTTTGACCAACGTAGGTCATCGCATCTATTTGGCAGTCATCTCCGATATCTAGCCCTTGATAGATAAATGCGTTCGCGCCGACTAACACTCGTGTGCCGAGGGTAACGTTTCCGCCAATGGCAGCGCCAGGATTTACTATGAGATGGGGCCCACTTTTTGTGTTATGTCCGTAGGCTGCGTTCAGGTTCAAGATGGAATGATTGCCGACGCGGGCTTCGGTGCTAACTCGGCACCCTGGTGCCAGGTATGAACCCGGCCCGACGGTTGCCGAAGGCGAAAGCGTAGCATCTGGGTGAATGATCGTTAGTGGTTCGAGCTGAGTCGAAGCCGCAAGCTTCAGGTATTGTGCCCGAAGCGCTTGATTTGCCATCGAAAGAATAAACCGATGCTTTCCTGGGAGTTTCTTGATGAAGGTCGGCAGCTGATGGTCGATTACATGTGGGTATTGATTCGTCGCATGGGGGGTGTCGGACACATGAACGATATTCAATTCAAGATTGAGGCCGTCGGCGGTTTCTGCAATCTCGGCGGCGGTGCTCTTGCTGCCGAAAATGAAAAAATAGGGACGACGACTATTCATTTGCCGGAAATCTTTGAAGGTGTGGACTGCTGCGCTTCAACCTAGCTGCGAAACTGTGGTTCAAGGTAACGAATCTGAATGGTTTCACAAGTCCGAACCACCTTTGGGCGGATAGCGAATAGGCAGATGCGCCGCAGATTACTAATCTAGATTTCCGGGATTATAGGGTGATACGCTGATCTTTCTAGGGGACGGTCCTCAGTTATTTCAAGGATGCCAGAAGTGGGAATCAAAGCCCCCAGGAGCAAATGCTCTTTGGGGGCTTTTGTGTGTACAAGAGCAGCGCCGGTGCGGTAATGGCTCTTGCGGGTGAAGGGAGAGGATTGTTAGTATGTTCCTTAATGATTAACCAATGGCGGAATCTATTTCGGGTTTTTGGTGCCCTGCTCTGCATTGGCCCTCTAGGGCTGGTTCAGGGGACGCAAAGTCGGAATACAATTGATGAGTTCGTTCAGGCGAAGGCCTCCGAGCTCGGACTGAGTCTGTCGCAGGAGGCAGATCGCCTGTCGCTGCTCCGCCGCCTTTCCTTTGATCTGACGGGGCTTCCTCCCGATGAAGCCTGGCTCGATCGTTATGCTGACGGTGATGCTTCCAGTGCGGTCGATCCGTTGATTGAGGCTCTGCTTAATTCGCCTTTCTTTGGCGAGCGGATGGCCAGCATGTGGATGAATGTTGCCAGATATGCTGAGGACCAAGCCCATCAGGTCGGCAACGATATCAAGCACTTCTATCCGAATGCTTATCTTTATCGTCAGTGGGTCGTCCAAGCCTTCAATAGGGACCTCTCGTATGATCGCTTTGTGAAACTCCAACTTGCAGCCGATTTGATGGAGTCCGCCGAAGAATCCGATCTGCCGGCCTTAGGGTTTCTGGGATTGGGGCCCAAGTACTACAATCGCGGGCGGATCGAGGTAATGGCTGATGAATGGGAGGACCGAGTCGATACCGTGACCCGGGGTTTCCTGGGACTCACGGTTGCCTGTGCGCGTTGCCATGATCACAAATTTGATCCCATTCCAACCGAAGATTACTATGCGTTGGCTGGTGTGTTCGCGAGCACGAAAATGGTGAACGCGCCGTTCGGGAAGGATCCTTCGGAGCTCACCGAAACGGAGAAAAAAGAGGCTCGATACATGGTGCATGTTGTTGGGGAAGGGGAGCCGAAGGACTTGCCGGTTTTTGTCCGCGGTAATGCGGCCCGTAAAGGAGCGATTGTTCCGCGTCGGTTTCTGAGTCTCTTTTATGAGGAGGGACAGGAGCCACCTCGATTTACTCAGGGGAGCGGTCGACTGGAACTGGCAGCGTTGATTGCGAGTAAGGAAAATCCTCTCACGGCGAAGGTATTTGTGAACCGAGTCTGGCAGGAATTTTTCGGTCGAGGCATCGTTTCGACACCCAGCAATTTTGGTGCCTTGGGAGAAGACCCATCTCATCCAGAATTGTTAGACTTTCTCGCTTCAGAGTTCATGGAGAACGGGTGGTCGGTAAAGTGGTTAGTCAGGCAGATTCTATCATCGAGGACCTATCGCCAGAGTTCGGAGTTCAACGAAGCAAACGCACGCGTCGATCCGGGAAACCGATACTTATGGCGGATGAGCCGGCGTCGGTTACCGGTGGAAATGTGGCGGGATAGTCTGTTGTTTTTCGCTGGCAATATCGATCAGGGTCACGGTCGTTCTCTTAAGCTCGATGATCCAGAGAATCATCGTCGTACGCTCTACGGCAGGGTGAGTCGGCTTAAACTGAATCCCTTGTTGATGAACCTCGATTACCCAGATCCCAACGTGCATAGTGCCAAACGCGCCGTGACGACGACTCCGCTTCAGAAGCTCTATTCCATGAATAGCGACTTTGTCATTGATCAGGCAAAGGGTTTGGCAGAACGGCTCGGTAGCGAGGCCTCAACGAATGAAGCTTGGATTGAGCAAGCGTATCGATTGCTATTCTTTCGGACACCATCGGAACAGGAGAAAGCGTTGGGTGAGGCTTTCCTCTCCTCGGTCGATGAATCTGAGATCGATCGACGAGTCGTTTATGCGCAGGCCTTACTCACATCCAACGAGATTAGCTATTTGGACTAGCGTTACGGGAAACCAAGACTATGACGAATCAACAAAGCGTTTTTGACAGCACTGGTATTTCCCGGCGGGCGATGCTCGAGCGAGCCGCCGGTGGATTTGGAATGCTGGGCTTAATGGGGCTGCTGGGGAAAAAACAACTCTTGGGTGGTGAGTCGATCGCCTCGCTTCCCGTGCATCCCGTGCCCCGAGCGAAGCGGGTAATTTTTCTCTTCATGAATGGCGGTCCTTCTCATTTGGATACCTTCGATCCCAAGCCGGCGCTAAAACAGGTCGAGGGGAAGCAGCCCTCGGGCAAGCTCTATCGTGGGTCGAAAGGGACTGGATTCATGCCCTCTCCGTTCCGATTCACTCAGCACGGACAGAGTGGCATGCCGGTCAGTGAAACCCTCCCTGAAATCGCCAAGGTGATTGACGAGTGCACCGTGATCAAGTCGATGCACACGGATATCCCGAATCATGAACCCGCGCTTCTTCAGATGCATACCGGCAACATTCAACCCATTCGTCCATCGTTTGGGTCCTGGTTGCTCTATGGTTTGGGGAGTGAGAATGAGAATCTTCCAGGTTATGTGGTGCTGCGCCCTTCCCAAAAGATTGTCGTCGGTCCCGCACTGTGGAGTAACAGTTTTCTTCCGGCTCGACATCAAGCGACCAGTCTTGATACCTCGGACATGAAGATTGAGACGATGTTGGCAAACATTCGAAACCCGCAGTTTGGCTTAGCGAAGCAACGTGAGCAGTTGGATTTGGTCCAGAAGTTGAATCAATGGCATCGAGATAAACGGCCAGGCGAGGCGATTCTCGATGGCGAAATTGCGGCTATGGAAACAGCCTACCGAATGCAGATCGCAGCAACAGACGTCTTGGATGTCTCAAAGGAGCCTCAGCACGTTCATGATGCCTACGGTCGAACGCCCTTTGCTCAATCCTGCCTTCTGGCGCGACGCTTGGTCGAGTCCGGGGTTCGTTGCGTTTCGGTGTATTACACCAATAAGGGGAATCAACCTTGGGATACGCATACAAATCACAACGAGGGGCACAAGAAACTTTGCCTGGATAGTGACAAAGCGACGGCAGCCTTGATTATGGATTTGAAGGCTCGTGGCTTGTTAGAAGATACCTTGGTGGTATGGGGGGGCGAGTTCGGGCGAACGCCATACGCCGAGAATAAGAAGAAAGAAAAGGCAGCTGGTCGTGATCATCATTCGACTGCTTTCTCGATGTTGCTTGCAGGAGGTGGGGTGAAACGGGGTTATTCGTATGGGCAGTCGGATGAGTTTGGAATGCATGCGGTTGAGAAGCCAATGCATGTTCATGATTTCCATGCGACGCTGCTGCATCTCATGGGCTTAGATCACACTAAGTTGACCTATCGCTACTCCGGAAGGGACTTCAGGCTGACCGATGTGCATGGCGACGTAGCCCACGACATCATGGCTTAGGAAGGATTGAGGACCTGTGAATGCTCCTCGGTAGGGCTGGGCGTTTATAAACTTTCAATTCCTCTAATGAGTGGCTGCTTTCCAGGTTTGAGGAGTAGGAATTCATTAGCGGGAAAGTGCCTATCAAGCCAGGCGATGCCTTTGTTGCCGGCGACGAGTAGTGCCGTTGAAATGGCATCGGCATCCGTTGCTGAGGGAATGGTCACCGCAGCTTGAGCGGCTCCTACCGTGGGTTCACCGCTGCGACCATCGATGACATGGCCGTATTCGCGGTTTTCAGATTGAAAGGACTTTCCCCAGATCGCTGAAACCGATAGGGCGTTGTCACAGAGATTTGCGATGCCAATGGTTTTCAGTTCAGGCTCGCCCTCAGAGGCCTTTTCTTTTTCTTTGGGTGTGAGGGGGCGGGTGATAGCGATCTTCCATGATTCCTGATCGGGTGGAGTTCCAATTGTAGCTACTGTGCTAGTCCCGCCATGGAGGAGGGCGCTCCTGATTCCATTTTCTTCAAGAATCTCTTTGGCTCGTTCGAGGGCGTAGCCTTTGCCAATCGAGCCAAGATCAAGCATCACCCCTTCACGGTCAAATTGGATCGTGAATTCATCAGGGTCGAGTTGAATGTGATGGATGCCGATAAATGATTTGGCTTCTTCAATGGCCTCTGGACTAGGAATGGCTCCTGTTCCCCCCATGAAACCCCAGCATCGGATGAGTGGCCCCAGGGTAATGTCAAAGGCACCGTCAGTGAGGGTGTTCAGAGCTTGGCATCGTTGGAGTAACTCGAAAATTGTTGGCTCAATCTTGACGGGTTCCCGAGCGGCCCGTTGGTTGGCATGATTGATTTGGCTGTCTGAGCGGTAGATGCTTAGCTGCGACTCAACCCATTCAATTTCTTCTAGGGCTTCCTCGCCTGCGGCTTGCAGCGAGACCGGATTGTCCCCATACAACACGATCTCGAAGCGGGTTGCCATGGCTTCACGGGCTAGTTTGACAATTTCCATTTTTTTAACCACGGATTACTCGGATGACACGGATAAGCAGAATTAGGAAACGATCCTTTTCCACTTGAGTTTTGCAGTGTTGAAACTCACAAGCATTGCGACCTCTAGCTGTGTTATGTTCAGGTAACCGAGCATTTGGGCGATGTGTGTGCTATTGAATTCTACGACTACTTTAGTGTCCACAATCACTTTACGATCAACGATCAAGTCAGGAACTAGAGTTCCGATTGCGATGTTTTTGAATCGACTTGGAAAGCGCATCTGTTGTTTTACCAAATGACCTCGCTCCCGCAGTTCAAGCACGAGTGCGTTCTCATAGAGTTTTTCATCAAGCCCGGGTCGAAGTTCGTTAAGGACCAGCATAGCAGCGCCAATAATGTTTGATGTTATATCGTCACATTTCACAGTATCCGTTTACTTGGAAGTCTGAAGACTTTCAAGTAATTGAGCTGTTATCCGTGTCATCTGAGTGATCCGAGGTCAAAAAAAAGTTCCGCCGGGATTGCCGGCGGAACTTCGAGACGTTGTTTTGACGCTTAGGAAAGTTCGGCTACGCCGTAGTCGAGTTCTTCGACTTTCTTTCCGTCTCCAGTCGTGATGGAGCGGGTCTTCTCGTCGAACAAGCACATGACATTGAGTCGATCAGACATTTCCGCGAGGGAAATAACCGTCTGCACTCGAACTGCCAAGTCGATGTTCGCGTTGGGTTCCTTACCGTCACGGATACAATCAAGCCAGTTGCGCTCGTGATGACGGATTTGTTCCCCTGGTAGGAGCCCTTCAAAGGTTTCTGGATCGATTTCGTCGGCGAACTTACGTTCAGGACGAAGCTCGACTCGTGTGCTGGAAAGGCCACCCATGTAGAGAGAACCGTGATGGCCACGGATCATTTCGGTCATGCCTTGTTCGTTGACCGTGGAGCTAGCAAGCATGAGGTTGAATCCACTTGGGAACTCAGCGATGACTTGAACACTCTCATCGACATCACGCTCGTAGGTCCCGGGTGTGTTGCGATCGGTTTTCCATGCTTTAGAGCCTAGGCTGACAACTCGGCTTGGGAATTCAGGGTTGCCCGTGGCGAGAATAAATGGATGTGCAAGGTGAGGAAGGAGATCTCCAAGGAGACCTGCACAGTATGGGTAGTATTTGCGCCATCGGAAGTAATGATCGGCATTGAATGGGATCTTCTTATTGACGTTGCCCATCCATCGGTCCCAGTTCATGTCCTCGGGCGTTGCCCAATCTTGGATCGTGTAATTCCACTCACCTTTAGGGTTGTTACGCATGTAAGAGGTTTGACCCATGACCAGTGGTCCAATCGCGCCGCTCTGAATAAGTTCTGCGGCCTTGTGATACTTGCGAGCAGAACAGCCTTGAGATCCAACTTGAAGTTTGAGGCCGGTTCGCTTGACCACTTCGTGAATCTTGAATGCCTCGCTCAGGTAACGCGTCATTGGTTTTTCGACATAGACGTGTCGTCCGGTTTCCATGGCATCAATGGCACATGGAGTGTGCCAGTGATCGACCGTTGCGATACAGACCGCATCGATGTCTTTCCGCTCGAGCAATTTGCGGTGATCTTCGTAGCCTGGGACTTCCTTGCCGATGATCTTGCGGGCTTGATTCATTCGGGATTTGGAAACGTCACAAACGGCGACTTGCTCGAGATTGCTTTCTCCAGCGTGCCCTTTCATGCTGCGAACGTGGGCTTGTCCCTGTCCACCCACACCGATGTAACCGACGTTGATTCGATCGTTGGCTCCGATGACCCGTCCGGTAGAGGGGGCTTGATTCTGTCCGTAGACAGGCGTGGTGATAATGTTGCTTGAAGCAACGACAGCGGCTGCGGTGCCCGCTTTCTTGATAAATTTCCGGCGGGTTTCACCGCTATTCGCCGGGTTGGGAACTTGATTTTCCATAACTACGTTACAGTGGTTTTTGTTGAACTAAACAAAGTTTTTAGGGACTCCCTTTCAGGATTACCCGTTTCAGGTGTTCGGTCAATGCTGAACATGCCCTCGTAGAGGCGCTTTGAGGTTGGACGCTCAGATGGTCGAAACGCTTCAATGAAACTCAGTTTCGCTCATTTTTGGTCCCGGGCGAAGGGGCCTACGGTAGGGGCTGGACTGGGCCGGGACGTCGTCGCCTAGTTTGCGGTCAGTGCTTCGAGTTTTTTGGCTGCCGTGCCGTCGTCGATCAATTGAGCAGCGAGATCCCAACCCTCTGTGAGGGAACTGCTTTTCTCTGCGACGAAGAGGGCGGCGCCTGCATTGAGTAGGACCGCATCGCGTTTGGGGCCTTTTTCGCTGCCGTTGAGTAGGTTTCGGATGAGCATTGCGTTCTCTTCGCTGCTGCCCCCTTTGAGATCATTGAGCCTGTCTCTTATACACATCTGACGCTGCCGACGAGCG
>CAJXVR010000200.1 GCA_913061285.1 uncultured Verrucomicrobiota bacterium
GTCACGGTCACCGCAAGCATCCACAGCGCAAATCCCGTCCGAGCGATCGAGGTAATTCTGAACGGTGACATCATCGAGAATCGCCACCCCATCAATCAACAGGTTGAGGACGGTTCTTACATGACCACGCTTCGCGTCGAGAAACACATTAAGACGAGTTCTTGGATCGCAGTTCGTTGTTTTACTAGCCTACCCGACAAACGAGTCCGTTTTGCCCACTCCGCCCCCTTCTACATTTCTATCCCCGGCAAGCCCATCAAACCCAAGGCGGCTGAAAAAGCATTCCTTATTGAAAGGATGCGAGCGGAGATTGAACGAAACAAGGATCTCATTTCGACGGCCGCGCTGGCCGAATTCGAAGAGGCGCTTGAGTTCTACGCCTCGCTTGAATCTCGCTAGCCACTCGGTTTCTGGCTCTAGAAGGCACTGCCCCCAAAGACCCGACATGCAGACTAGCCCTTCCCAAGCGGCACCAAGACCCTTCACCCTGTACCAGATCGATCAATTCCTCGATTTTCCCCTCGACGACCTGCCTGAGATCCGTTAGCGAAGAGGGAGATAATGAGGGTATCTCGAAGACGATTTATTAGTAACTCCGGCGCAGTCGCCGCGGGATTCATGGGTTTACACCGCTACCTTAATCCATCGCTTTCGGCAGCGGAAGCAGATCTAAAGTATTCCCTCGTCAATCGACAGGCTCATAAGAGTCAGATTGACGCATACGGAAAGCTCGTGAACGACCCCAAGCGGATCTTAGACCTACCGGAAGGATTCAACTACACGGTCATGGCCACAACCGGGCAAATAATGACCGACGGATTCCAATCCCCGGGAGCTCCAGATGGCATGGCAGCCTTCGCCCATGACTCGGATCGGGCTGTGGTGGTGTGTAATCATGAGTTGATTGATACGCAAACCTTTGAAGGGCCCTACGGCATCTCAAACGAGTTGGCTAAGCGAGTGCCCGCTGGGAAGATGTATGATACTGGCAAAGGCAAGCACCCACAACTGGGAGGCACCTCAAACTTTGTCTTCAATCTAAGGAACCAGACCGTCGAATCTCATTTCCTGAGTTTGGCCGGCACCATAAGAAACTGTGCCGGAGGCCCTACCCCCTGGGGCACATGGATTAGCTGTGAAGAAACCGTCTTTCGGGCCAACAATAACCTCGACCATGATCACGGTTACAATTTCGAAGTTCCCGCAAGCGCTAAGATGGGGCTCTGCGATCCGATCCCTCTTAAAGCAATGGGACGATTCAACCACGAAGCCGTTGCCGTTGATCCGGCCTCAGGCATTGTCTATCAGACTGAAGATAGAGACGATGGGTTGATCACTCGGTTCATTCCCAACACGCCTGGCAAGCTTTCCGATGGCGGCCGACTTCAAGCCTTGGTTGTCAAAGGCCAGCCTTCCTGTGACACCCGCAATTGGCCCGACAAAGGAACCGAAGCCTTTCCGATCGGCCAAGCACTAGAAACTGAATGGATGCTCATTGAGGACCCAGAGAATCCCAAAGACAAAATGAGAGCCGAAATGCACAGCGCTGGCGCGGCGATTTTTGCCCGCGGGGAAGGCATGTGGTATGGCTCAGGGAAGATCTACTTTGCCTGCACCAGCGGAGGGATTGCAAAAGGAGGCCAAGTGTTTATCTATGAACCAAGCCCCCACGAAGGCACCCCCGACGAATCAAAGCAACCCGGGCGCCTCACCCTTTACCTCGAACCGAACAACACCCACTTACTCCAGTACGGCGACAATCTGACGGTTGCTCCTTGGGGGGATATCATCCTCTGCGAAGATGGCGCCGATGATCAATATCTCAGAGGAATCACAAGCGACGGAAAAATCTACACGCTAGCTCGAAACAGTTATTTCGGAAAATCTGAATTATGCGGCGTTTGCTTCTCTCCAAGCCATTCGACCTTGTTCGTTAACATTCAAAAGCCAGGAATAACGCTGGCTGTCAACGGGCCGTGGGAACGGCTTGCTACCGGCTAAGTCACTGATCTGTTAGAAGACCGAGCTGAAGCCAGAAACGGCTTCAGCGCTGTCCCAAAAATTCGGCCATCGTCCCAGAAAACTTTCGTCGTCTTTGCTCAGCGCCCGGCCTCTCGGCCAAAAAAACGTTGAACGAGGGCTGCGGGAAGAGGCCTTGACGTGAGACTAAAACCGACCGAAAAGATTGCAGCCCCTACCATATCCCATATAAACGCCTCCAAGCCCAGAAAGGCAAATACAGCGAAACGGCCATGGGCAAGATACCCAGCGATGTAGAGTAGGACATGCGTTCCGCATCCCCCGAGCATGCCAGCAATGACTCCAGCCCGAGTCATGCGACTCCAAAACAAGGTCAAGGCCATCGGCACCAAGAAACAACCAGCGAGTCCACCGGTCGAAAAAACGATCAAATTCTGAAGATACTGTGGAGGATTAAGCACCGCCAAAGTCGCAGCCACGCCAACGCACCCTGTCACTCCATAGGTTAACCACTTCATTCGGTTTTCACTGACTGAGGGATTAATGTTCCGTTGATAGACGTCTCGGACGAGCCCCGACGAAACCATCAATAGAAAACTATCGACGCTAGACATCACCGCAGCAAAAGGCGCGGCGACAATCAATCCCGCTAACCACGGGGTCCCTGCAGCGGTCGCCAGGACCCGAGCCGTTTCCGGCATAACCCGATCTGGTTCAATTTCCATCCCAGGAACGACCACGCGAGCACAACAAAAAATGATCACCAATGGAAAATAGATTAGCGAATAGTAGACGGAAACCATCATGATCGATCGGCGAAGGGTCGGGGCGTCTTTAAATGCCATTTGGCGCACCATATTGCTTGGCTGGCCTGCTCCCCCAAACGACCAAAAGACGAAAAAACTAAGAGCCATTCCAATGGACAAGAACCCTACGTCACTATCGACCTTCGGACCTGGAACGGAAACATAGGCGCCTTTCTTGCCTGCCCCACTCAAGTAGGCTTGACGACTGGTAATCGTGACCACCGTATCGACAAGCAGAGGATTCGCTTCGATCTTTGCGATTTCGTCCGGAGTCGTGACAATCAATACGGGAACACCTACTGCCTGAACCTCACCCGCAGGGATACGCGTTAATCCTTTGGTTCGAACGACTGTGACACGGCTACCGCCGGCGTCCCGCACCTCCAACCAGGCACCTTTCCTCAGAATCACATCGCTATCCGAAACGGCTGCAAGTCGCAAGTCGACTTCGCCATGTTCCGGCGGTGTCATCTCCGCGACCGCCCGGGTCGCCGCACCAAGGCCGCCTGTCTGCTTCATCATCAACACAAACATCAACACCACCCCAATCACCATCACGAAGCCCTGCATCACATCGGTCCAAACCACGGCGCGGAATCCTCCGTAAGCCGTGTAGGCAATGACCGTACCGGAGAACACAATGAGGCAGAGCAAATAGTCGGGCTCAGCGTTTCCGAGTAAGGGAACCCCGTGCTGCCACTGAGCCACCCAAGCGACGGCCGTCTGAAACACTTCAATCTCACCAAGCAAAGTCGCTAAGATATTGCTCCCAGCCTTAAACTGGGCCAGAAGGTAGAAGAACATGAAGAATGTGAGTAGGCCCGTGGCGATGAGTCCGACACCGGGACTGCCGAACCGTTCCCGGAGAATTTCTGGAACCGTTAAAGCGCCAGCACGCCGGGCAACCTGATTGAGCCGTTTGGCCATTAGCCCGGTAGTCACGATCGGAACCACCATATAACTCGCAATCCAGAGAGCTAGCACCCACCCGTGAGTATAGATTAACGCGGGAAAGCCCATAAAGCTGCCACCCGACGAATTGGTGGCGGCAAACGTTAAGGCAAATGCCCAAACCCCTAAACCACGGCTCCCAAGAAAATACTCACTGACAAACTCCTTCTTGCTTCGCACTCGGCTGGAAAGCCAAGCCAAGAAGAAGACAAACAGCATGTAGACCGCGAAGGTGAACAGCGCCGCATTGGTCGCGCCCGCAGCACTAGGAACGAGATGAATGACGTTCGTGTCCATGATCTCTAAGAAAGGTTCGCCACGTCACCTTCTAACGTTGGTTCATTCTCGTCATCCAAGGATTGGTCCTTCATCCCCAGCATGCAGAAGGCGATAATCACGAGGTTGGCCCCCAACCAAGGCATAGCAACCGCCCAAAAAACCCAAGCCGGCATACCCAAGACTAGTGTCACGGGACGGTCAGGATCGGCATACGCCAAAAGGTAGGCAGCACCAAGCACCCACCCCGCAAACAGCAACCAAATAAGAAGGATTCCAATCAGCTCGCGCCGGGATTGGACAAAAACGGCATCCCAAGCGCCAGGATCGTTCGCAGCGGGATTTGAGACAGATTTCATGACACAAACAAATCCCCACTCGGGTGCCGGTACATCGACACAACGTCGAGAGCACGTAATGGGGTCTTCGCATCAAAACTAGCGATCTTAGAATTGATCAACAAGTTCGATGTTTGGAAGAATCAAAGCGGCTTTCGCTGGCCGGCACTGAAGTCTGAGAAGCAACCAAATTCAAATCGCATTGCCCTAAAGAGAAGCCCGAATCCAAGAACCATGCCGATCCAACAAAGGCCGGGAACATGGTTTCCTCCTGTCCGCGGGATCGACGCTCCGCTAGGAGAGACAAATTTAGGCATTGCCTTTTCCTTTTGGATCGCAAATCGTCTTCCCATGAACACCGTTCGAAGCACTTTTCAAATCACAATGCTACTCGCGGCATTACTCGTTCTCCCCAATCAACTCACTGCCGATACAGCCGTGAAGGAGATGAAAGACGCCGCAGTGAACTTTCTCGATTCCTTAGATACTGACCGTCGCACGATCGCTGCCTTCGACTTTGGTAATGATGAGCGCTTAAATTGGCACTTCATCCCAAAAGATCGCCAGGGCCTCCCTTTGAACAAAATGGAAGCCGAACAATCAACGCTTGCCATGGCCCTTCTCGCGACTGGGATGAGCCGAGACGGACAGGTTAAGGCGATGACAATCATGACCCTCGAGAAAATTCTTCAAGTCATGGAAGGGCCTGGACGCCGTTTCCCGAGAGACCCTGCCCTCTATCACGTTAGCATCTTTGGCACGCCATCAACCGACGGCACCTGGGGCTGGCGCTTTGAAGGCCATCACCTCTCACTAAACTACACGATCGTCAACGGCCACCTCTCCTCGGGGACCCCTTCCTTCTACGGCACCAATCCCGCACACGTCAAATCAGGCCCACGAAAAGGATTGCGCGTTCTAGGCCTCGAGGAAGATACCGCGCGGGCACTCGTTAAGTCCTTGCGAAAAAATCAACTCAAAGCTGCACACGTCGGCAAAGAAGCCCCTAAAGACATCTTCACGGCTGCGGACCGCAAAGCAGGTCGACTCTCCCACAAAGGGATTCGCTCCACCGCACTCAATTGGCACCAGAAGGAACAGTTGATGGAAATTATAGAACAATTTGCCCACAGAAACCGGGCCGAATTGGCCGAACAAGATCTTGAGAAAATCGAACGGGCAGGAATTGAAAACATCTATTTCGCCTGGATGGGCGGACTTGAACTCGGTGATGCCCACTACTTTAGCGTGCAAGGCCCCAGCTTCGTATTGGAATACGACAACATTCAAAACGACGCCAATCACGTACACGCAACTTGGAGAGATTTCGACGGCGACTTCGGTATTGATCTACTCAAGCGTCACTACGAGTCCAATTCACATAACTAAATCATCGAGCTTCTTTGAAGCGTTCATATCCGGAAGCGCCATTCGCTTCCGGATTTTTTGTCGCTACACCATTCGGATGACCAGCACCAATCGACCGATCCAGCGTCGATACAACTCGAGCCACCTTTGAAAAACGATCCCAAGGAAACCAGTTCAGATCTCCCCTTCTCACTAGGAGACACCATTCAGGTCACCATCGACGATCTCGCCTTCGGAGGTGAAGGCGTGGGCCATTTCGAAGGGATCGCCGTTTTCGTTCCCTTCGTCGCAGTCGGAGAGAAGGTCGAGACTGAGATTACGGAGGTAAAGAAGAACTATGCCCGCGGACGATTGCTTCAGGTCCTCACGCCATCACCAGACCGCATTCCAGCGGAGTGCCCTCACTTCACAGCATGTGGCGGATGCCAGTATCAGCACCTTCCCTATCCCATTCAATTGACCGCCAAACGGAAACAACTCGTCGACATCTTTCAACGCATCGGCGGATTCGAATCGCCTCCGATCCAGCCTGTCTGTGGCTCCCCTGCACCGTATGGCTACCGAAATCGGATTCTTGTTCGAACCCAATACAGCAAACGAACGAAACGAATGTCCGTAGGATTCCTTCGGCATGACAATCGCCTCGTCGTCGACGTTGAGAAGTGCCACATCTCCGAGCCGGCACTCAATGAACAACTTCAATTAGTTCGAAAAGATCCGCCGAGAAAAAACGGAATTAAGTTTAACCTGCGGGTTATGCCGGATGACTGGGTCTTGCCACCGGACTCATTCTTTCAAGTCAACTACCACCTCCTACCGGGAATGGTCAGTGCCGTTCGCGAGTACTTAAAAGCTGCGGAAACCTCGCATCTCCTCGACATTTATTGTGGGGCGGGATTCTTCTGCCTCGAAGCCGCTGACCTGGTGAAAGGTTTCACTGGGGTCGAGATTGACAAGAAAGCCATTGAGGCAGCACGGGAAAACGCAAAGGCTCGAGGGCACGCAAATGGAGATTTCATTGCCTCACCTGCTGAAGAAGCGATTCCTCGACTCATCGATCGTTACGAGGCCGCTAAAACAAGTGTCATCCTCGATCCTCCGCGCCGCGGCTGCGCCCCAAATCTTCTCGAGACGCTTCGCGAACACCAGCCAAAGCAGGTCATCTACGTCTCCTGCCACCCAGCGACCCTTTGCCGAGACCTTGCCGAGCTGTGCCGAGAGGGTGTCTATTCGCTTCAAAGCGTCACCCCTCTCGATATGTTTCCACAGACCAAACATGTCGAATGCGTCTGTGATTTGAGGCGAAACGAAGCCTAACAGACAACACGCAGCTTCGATCGCACACAGAGTCTTCTTCCAGGTTCAGTCTAGTTACACCTATCCCTTGATTATCACCCAAAAGAGACCTTGAAGAGCCCCAGCGATGTCGACGAGAAAGGCTCAAACAACAACGAATTGCGACGCGAGGCAAGATGATAACCAAAAACTGGTTTACATTTACAAGTTTCTAAGAGAAGGTATGCCCGAATGCGGCAGATTTGCCCCCTGAGAAAGTGGATATTTATCACGTGGCCAAGCACCAGTGATAGTTTGAGACCCGGTGGTCGGGAACGCTTTTGATGTGGATGGTACTGCCACCAATGACCGAATACCTTAATGGAAACGCGACTATTTGTAGGAAACCTCTCTTTCAAACTCACCGAAAACGACCTTCTCGATTCTTTTTCGCCTTACGGCGATGTGATGCAAGTCCGAATTATTCTTGACCGTGAAACAGGCAGACCCCGTGGGTTTGGTTTCGTTACGATGGGTAGTGAAGAGGATGCCAACAAGGCCATTGAAGCACTCAATGGACAAGATATCGAAGGCCGACCACTAACAGTCAACATCGCACGTCCTCGTGAAGAGCGACCAGGCGGTGGCGGCGGCGGCGGCGACCGAGATCGTCGACGATAAGCACTTACTTTACACGACGGGGTCTAAACGTTCGAAGATCGTTTGGACCCCGTTTTCATTTCTCTACACCACTTTTTCTCCCCACCCCGTTCTCACGTCCGGTTCTAGACCACTCTAAAGTGGAACCTTTCGAAGAAATCCGGATATTATTCGAATCTAGATTCCACTCAGTAGGCTCTGAAGGACAAAGCCCCCATAGTCAGTCGCCCTTATTTTTTTGCTCCCCAGATCGGCAGAAAGGCACAGAGCATGCCCATCACTAGGCCCGCGGAGTGAGCCGTGTTCGCAATCTTCCCCACACTTCGATCCAACACGCCTGTGTAGCCCAAGACGAGCCATAGCAACATCATGAACACAACCACTTGGGGAAGCTGCAATCCAAAATCCGGATCATACTTTCCTTTCATCCAAATAAAGCCTAGCAAGCCAAACACCACGCCGGAAATCCCGAGAAATGCCGGTCCTGTCGTGTAGTACTGGGCCAAGTTGGATCCGATCGCAATGATTCCGATCAAAGCCAAGAGAGACTTCCAACCGAGCCGCCATTCCAGAATCCCGCCAAGATCCTTAAACCACCACAGGTTAAAGAAGATATGGATGAAGCTGCCATGCATGAGAATGGGAGTGATCACTCGCCAGACCTGGCCTTGAAGAACCTCGGGAAGTCCGATGCCTCCGCCACTTGCCTTAAAATTAGAAATCGAGAGCCAATAAAAGCAAAGCCCCCAGAGCCGGTCATTTACCTCCATTAACAAGAAAATCCCAACGCAAACAACGATCGTCGCAATCGTTAGTTTCCCGAATCCGCCACGATTCAGCACGTTGATCGTCTCGGAACGCCCCCTCACTCGCTTCTGATAGGCCTCGTCGTTGGCAGCGGCCGCCTGGCGCATCGCCGCCGCCTTACTTCCTTCAGCAGCAAATTTAGGATCTCCAGGATTTGCTCCAAATTCCTCCAGCATCCGCCGGGCAGGCTCAAGCATCTCTTCAGAATGCACCCACACGGCAAATTGATCGCCTGACTCACGTTCAAGCTGGCACTCAACGCCCTTGACGTAAAGGTAGTCAGAAAAAATTCGCGCCCCCGTTTCCCCTTTTAAATAACCAATAACTCGCATCTTACCCTCGTGATTCCCTAATACACCCAAGCTAGCAGAAGGGTTACAGAAGACGAATCTCAAAATGTTCAATCAGATTCAATCAACCTAGCCCCGCTTCTTTGATCATGCCTGCTAGCGTAGTCCCGGGCTCAGTACCATCGCCTTTGGAACGAGCTACTAGACGAGAGCTAGGCTTCGCAACACTTGGATGAGGTCTTGGAGAAGTTGCGTTCTTGCCTTCATCACGCTATGGATTAGGACGAATAACGATGCAGGCTTGGACGACGGTGGCATGAAGGCATATTTCAGATTTCTGCTTGGATGGGTGACGATTTTCTCTGGAACCGAGGTCTCTATAGGACAGGAGGCGAGTTTCTTGGCCCCCACAGGTATCGAATTCAGTCGACCGGTTGAAGCCCGTCGCGTGTACCAAGCCCTTTACTCCAACGATCTCGAAGTCTGGAACCCTCTCGGAGATCCTTTTCTCCCGTCAAAGCAACGGGCCTGGGAGTTCCCTTCAAGTGATGCCGGTTTCGTCCGACTACAGCCAGATTACCATTTGGACGACGAACCGCTGAGGGTCGTGATCGTCGGTGACTCGACCGTCGCAAACCTAACAGGTCTCTCGATTCAACTTCACGGCTGGGGCCAAGTCCTCGCTGATTTCTTTCAACCAGAGGTCCTGCTAAGTAATCAGGCTGGCACTGGTGTTGGCACGGTGCGCTTCCTCGAAAGAAACTTCATTGAACGAATCGAACGCGTTCGACCACATGCCGTTCTAATGCAATTCGGCCATATCGACGATGACCAAGGGGTTTCTGAGGCAGACTACGAAGCAAACATGCGCCGCATAATCGAACAGGTACGGGAAATAGGATCGATTCCTCTAATCGTCACGCCAGTGGCTCGCCGGCTCTTTGATTTCACTGACAACGTGATCAATGTGCTCTCAGATCGAAGAAACAGCCTCCTCGAAGTGGCCGAAGAGAAACGAGTTTTTGTGATCGACTTGAATCAACGAAGCACCGACCTCTTTCAGAAATATGGTCACGATCAAACAACCTTTGTGACCGTATGCGGCTCTCAGTGCGACGATCAATCTCACTTCTCTCGTGTCGGGGCCTACGTCGTCGCAGCCATGGCCGCAGAAAGTTTTCCTCCCCTCCTCCAGGCCTTTCGAAGACCACTGTCAGATGTCACCCCGCAAGTGATTGCAGCGTTCGAAAACGACAGGAAATTTGAGAGCCTCAGCACACCTTTTAAGACCTTGACCAACTTTGAAGACCTCGAGATCTGGGACTGGGTATTCAGCGATGCCACTCTCGTGCTTCCGTGAGGAACACTCGAATCTCTCGGCAACGATCGTATCAGAAAGATAAACTACCAGAGCACCGAACGGGTATCGCGTAGGGACTGGCTTTAGCACAAACAATTCTCAAAGAATGCGTCTTCAACTAACAACCACCTGTTTCACCGCGATCTTCATTAGCCTTTCATTCGGTCCCAAGCTCTCTGCACAGACATCGGACTGGGTCACTGCCCATCAGCAACGATGGAACGCTGAGCCGGAGGGCATCGTTAGCGCAACCTATCTCAGCCATTACTACACCGCCGCTGGAGAATGGAACGGCAACCCAATCGCCTTGTGGGCTAACGACTCCAATCTATGGGTCGTTGAATGGCGACTATCGAAGATTTTCGGCTACAACCTCGCGTCCGGAAAACGGGATTCAGACAAGGATTTCGGAAATTTCGCCCTAACCGGAAACCGCAGTGCTCGCGGAGCGTGGTCTGATGGCAACACCATGTGGGTCACGGACGAGTTTGTTGATAAGCTCTTCGCCTATGACCTAAAGACACAAGAGCGTCTACCTAGCCTTGATGTAGACACACTCAAGGACACGGGAAACGAAAGCCCAACCGGTCTCTGGTCGGATGGCAAGATCATGTGGATCGCCGATGACGGTGACGACAAGATCTACGCCTATGAGTTCGGAACCTGGCTACATCTTCCAGAAAGGGACATCGACACGCTCAAAGCAGCAGGAAACACCGGCGTTGCCGATATTTGGTCCGACGGAACAACCATGTGGGTGGCAGAAGTTGGGCATTGGACCGCTTGGGGAGGCTGGTCAGAAGGCAAATTATTCGCCTACGACCTTGGTAGTGGCGTCCGATTACCGCAGCGAGACATCGACAATCAAACCATTCAAAGCGCCGGAGTCAAATCACCCAGCGGAATTTGGAGCAATGGAGGGACCCTTTGGGTTTCGGATCGGCCTGGTCACAAGATGTTTCTCTTCGATCTTAAATCGGCACCGATGGAACCTACCCCAGAAACTGAATCCCCGAGGGACACCCTACACGATCTCAGAAATCTCGGTCCAGGTGGCAACACGCGCCCCACCCAACTGTGGTCCAACGGCAATACACTTTGGGTTGCCGATAACGATGATTCCGTCATTTACGCCTATGATTTCATCACTCGGGAACGTCAGCTAGACAAAGACATTTCACTGTTGCTGGATTCAGAGGACAGAGTATTAAGTGCCGCCGGGCTTTGGTCCGATGGTGAAAACATTTGGATCCTTGACTGGCATACCTTACGGGTCGTCGCCTTTGATTTAGAAACCCAACAGCGGCAACCGGAGAAAGATGTCAACGCGCTGATCGAATCCAATAATCACCATCCCTCAGGAATGTGGTCCGATGGCGAGATACTTTGGGTGCTGGACTCGGAGGATGCCGCCATCTATGCCTACGACTTAGCATCGGCAGAACGGCGTTCCAACATGGATTGGGCGAATCTTGCCGAGCATGGAAACTCCTCTCCACGGGGTATTTGGTCAGACGGGGTTACCGTCTGGATCGGCGATTGGAAGAGCGAAAAAGTCTACGCCTACCAATGGTCTGACCGAACGAGAACACCAGCAAAGGACCTGAACAAACTCGTCTCAGCTGGCAACCTGAGCCCGGCTGGGCTTTGGTCTAACGGGCAGCATCTTTGGATTTCCGACTTGGCCGATGCCACGATCTATCGCTATCCGATATCCTCACCCCTTCCAGAAGATCCAACACTCCCTCTCCCGTCAGAACACAACGCTCTCACAATTCGTAAACGACCAGAAAGCGCCTCCGGTTGGGTCATCCAGTTCACTGGCGTGCTCAAGAGCTCAGCACTTCTATCGGGCCCTTTCGAAATCGTCGATGGAGCCCGTTCCCCGTTCGATATCCCAAATGAAGGCGCACAACGATTCTTCATCGCCGAGGCAGAGTAAGGAATCTAGCGAAGGGAACTAAGTTTCCGCACGGGAGCACCAACACGGAACGCATACAGCTGAAACATCGTCGCCACGTAGACCGTTTCGTTCGCAGCAACGACCGTCGCAGAGATGGGGGCGCCAAAAGTCACTGAGTGAAGCAACGCTTTTTCAGGGCTCGCGGCAAACACAAAGAATTCACCGCGCCGGTTTCCAATATAGACCTTGCCATCAGCAACCATGGGCGAAGCCCAAAACTCTCCCTTAGATTCGTGAATCCACAAGCGTTTACCCGTCTCGCGATCTACACAGTGGACGTTTCGGCTGGTATCAGCGATGAATACCAAGCCCTCATGAACCGCCGGAGTTGACATCACGTGTCGTCCCAAGGGGTAGCTCCAAACCGGATCAGCCGCAGATCCGTCCTCGAGGGACAAGCGTTTCAGCCACGATTCGTTCTTCCCCCACCACAAGTCCCCTCCACCGGCGATATACACTTCATCGCCAACGACGACCGGCATTCCATAGAAATTGCTCGGCCCTTCCTTCTTATTCTGGTGAAAGCGATGGACATCCTTCTTGGGCGCTGTCGGATCAAAATCAAACAGCCAACGTCTCGACAGGCTTGCAATGCCAACCGACGCCGGCATTGAAGGCAAAGCATCAAAACCATAGATCATTCCATTGCCAGCGGCTAGCAGCACAACCGGATCTTCGTCAAGGTTCGTGAGGGTTGGTGGAGACCATGTGCAGTGAAAAATATTCGGTCCGATCCCCTCATGCTCCCGTCCTCGTAAGGTCCCACTCCGTTTATCAAGCACAACCATGCTTGGCGCATCAGGCCGGCGAATACGACGGTGACTACTATCCACTCCGGTGCCGGAATTGAGATAGAGATAATCGCCATGAATAAGTATAGAAGTATGAGCACCATCGTGAGACCAGATCCCAGCGCCAGCGGTCAAGTCATACAACCACACAATATCAGCGTCCATCATTCCAATCGGTAGAAGAGCCTCCCCCGACGGCGTCATGTGCCGAGACTCATCGAGAAACGGCCCGTCATTACCATTGGCCAATCCTTGAGCGTCTAAACAGACCGCCTCGCCCCGGTTCGTAACGAGATAAACATAGTTTCCCTGGACCGTGACCGGCGATGAAATCCCACTATTAGGCCAATCAAAATAGCGATCCTCAGATCGCTTGGGAACCACCAGCTGCCAAAGCAACTCCCCGTCAGCTTCACTAAAACACATCATTACGCCTCGATCTCCTTGGTGCTTAGGATCGCGAGGCTCGTTGTTGTTGGTCCCAATGAAGACACGACCATTGGCAACAACGGGGGTCGAATGCGCCTCAGTTCCAAGTCGGGAAGACCAAGCAAGAATCAGTTCAGAATTCGGGTCAATCTGGGTCACGAGCCCCGTCTCACCCGAAACCTGATTTCCCGTCTGTTCGAACCCCCAGCGGTGAACCTCGTCCGCTTCGACAATCTCCCCCAAGCTTACCAACGAAGAAACAGCGATGAATCGAAGAGTGTGTACTATCAATCGCTCTGGATCTAAACGCTTCATCGAGCAATCGTATGAAAAAGGGCAGAAGAAGCGAACACTCTTCTTCTGCCCTCGACCAGCATTGGGGGGTGCAACCTATCCCCCTGGCTGAAAAACCTGCCTCGTCTCGCTAGCGACGCCTAGTGGGCTGCCGATAACGAATCATGAGAGTGGCCAAAGTAACTGGATCGGTCATTTGCCTGTTTCCGCACCTTGCTGGATGCCGCACTCGTACCGGCTTCATTCGCTGACTGGCCACCTTCGATGAAATGCCGCATAATCATGATGTAGCAAATGGGGAGTGAAGAGGCAAAGAGGAAGACTAGGAATGCATCAAATGTAATCATATTAAACCTTTCGTCGTTTGTTAGCGCTCATCGTGTTGTCGTGTTCTCGAGCACTGGAATTAGCCTACCCCTCCTTCCAATCAGGCCACTGCACACCAATTGTTCACTTCTCTCCGAAGATTGCCCCGCCAACAAGCGGCGGAATCAAGCAGCTTGGAGCAAAAAACGCCAATCAATCCGCAGCATCCGCCCAGACATTTCGAGGTCCACAGATTAAGTTAGGGCGATGAGTTCAAGTTTCTTTCGCAAGATCCTCCACCCAACCGATTTCAGCCTAGGCGACAAAGGCGCCTACGCCCACGCCCTTAGAATGGGACTCGCTGGCCAGTCGGAGATTTCACTACTCCACGTAGCCAAAGATCGAGACTCGGTTCACTGGTCCGATTTTCCACATATCCGGGATCTCCTCACACAGTGGCAGTTCATCCCCGAGAATGCGCCCCGAGAAATGGTCGAAGCGACCGGAATGTATATCAAGAAGGCCCTGCGATCCGGAAAAAACCCGGTCAAAGAAATCGCCGCATATCTGGATATCCATCCGTGCGATCTCGTCGTATTGGCAACTCACCAACGCGACGGCCTTGCCCGCTGGCTCCAACACTCAAAATCCGAGGCCATCGCTCGAAAATCAGAAACAATGACTCTCTTCGTCCCTCGACAGGTGAGAGGCTTTGTTTCCGTTGAAACCGGCTGCATTCATCTCCAGAATATTCTGGTTCCAGTCACCCATCAGCCGAATCCGAACCGGGCGGTTCAGGCTGCAACAGCGATGGCGGACCTTTTCTCAGTAGCGGAGTTGAGAATGGAGTTTCTTTACGTTGGAAATGAGTCCGACGCGCCAGGCGTCCGCCTCCCCAACCGTGACGGATGGGTGATCGAACAGAGCTCCTGGGAGGGCAATGTCGTCGAACACATATTAGACACGAGCGAGACTCAAAACACGGACCTCATCGTGATGGCAACCGAAGGAAATCACGGCTTTGTGGACGCCTTTCGAGGGAGCACCACAGAGCAGGTGATAAAGCACGCGAAGTGTCCTGTCTTGGCCGTACCTGCCTAGAGAGGCGCCGTGAAAGACCGGCCGATCGCATCCAATCCCAACCGCAATTTCCGCCGCGAAATCCGATCGAGGATTTCCTGAGGCCCCTGCAGGTGAATTGTTT
>CAJXVR010000201.1 GCA_913061285.1 uncultured Verrucomicrobiota bacterium
CGCTCGTCGGCAGCGTCAGATGTGTATAAGAGACAGTCATCATCGGGAGGCATGTTGTGAAACTGTAAGGCATCCGCAATCTGGCTTGAGAGTTCTAAGCGAGCGCGAAAATCGGCTTCCGTGCTGAGACGTTTGAGATCGACGTTTCCTTTGGTCTTTTCTCCGCCATGACAACGATAGCAATGCTCCCTCAGGAGTGCTTTAGACTCCGCGAAGCTGAGAGGAGGGAGTTGAGAAACTTGCTGCGGAGCGGGGATCGGTGCCTCTATTTTGTCTTCAGGTGTGTTTTCCGGTAGCGTCGTGCGCGTATTGTGGAGGTGCAGGAAGTCGACGCCGAGAAGGTAGTTCTTGCCGTTAACGATCTTTGCATCAGGGTGAGCTCCGACAAGCGTGAGGGTCAAGTGATGGTCCCCTTCGTCGAGTGGGAAGGTCCCAAGATCGATTGTCGGTGTCAGTTCGACCTTTTGAGAGTAGAGATCGATGTGCGGGATGACTGTGTCTCCATCCAGATGGATTTGAAAGGCCCCGTAATCAGCGGCCTTTGTCAGGCGGATCGACGTTTCATATTGTCCCGGTGTTTCAACGTAAAAGGAGGCTTTCATGGATTCTCCAATCTCGCCTAGCCACAGGTAATGAGAATCCCCGCTCCAGCCAGGACCGAAAGCACTCATATTCTGGGGGCGTCCCCGTCCTTTGACACTGAGGTCAGACTCCGCTTCATACCTCTCTTGAGCCGCATGGTGGGTGGCTTGGCGTCCTCTTACCGTGTGGTAGTCAAATGGTTCGCCCAGCAATGCTATCGACGAAACCCAGCTCAAAACGCCCAAGAACAATGGCGCGATCGAAGGGAGCGAGCAGTCGGTATCAAAGGATCTCTTCATTGATCTAGCTTGGGTTGGCAGGCACAATACAGCGATCTAGTCTCAAGTTCAATACTCGGCGATAATGGCCCATTTCTATGCAAACTGGGGAGAGGGATTTGATGGGGCTCCAGAATTGAGCGCCTGATTTCTATTGCCTTCTGAGAATGAGAGCCTTTGGATCTTAGTACGCATGATCATTCAGGATATTCGATTGCTACCCCTTCGTGGCGAAACCCCCGATGGAGGTTGGGATCAGAAGTTTCTCAGTCGAGATAACAATTTGCACACCTTGGTCGAGGTCATCACCGATGAAGGCGTAACGGGGCTGGGAAGTGTGTTTACCTCGGCGAAACTGATTGACGGCGCCTTGGACGTTCTTCGGCCCTTCCTCATCGGTGCCTCAGCCTTGGATCCCACCGCGACCACCGAACGCTTTCATCAACAGACCTTTTGGCAAGGACGGGGTGGGGCGATCACCCACGCGATATCGGGTATCGATATCGCGCTTTGGGACATTCTAGGCAAGGTAGCAAAACAACCCATCAGTCGTCTGTTAGGAGGACGTTTTCGGGATCGGATTAAGCCCTATGGTTCTTTGCTCATGGATGAACCGGATCGAATGCGCACCCCTCTTGAGGAGGGCTTAGCGAGAGGCTTTCGAGCCTTCAAGATTGGTTGGGGACCCTTTGGTCGTCGCAGTTCAAAGACCGACGAAGCGATCGTTAAAGCGGCGCGTGAGGTCATTGGACCAGATGTCGAGTTGATGGTTGACGCAGGGGGATCCGATGCCTTTTGGCCTCACGGCTATAAGTGGGGATTGCAAACCGCAAGAATGTTAGCTGACTACGACGTCGCCTGGTTTGAGGAGGCCTTGCGTCCTGATGATCTTGATGGCTATGTCAAACTTACCGAGAACGCGCCTCTGCCCATCAGTGGCTGTGAGGTGTTGACACGGAGACAATCCTTTTTGCCATGGATTGAGCGACGGGCGGTCGACTATATCCAGCCAGATGTCACCAAAGTTGGAGGGATCAGTGAAGAATTTAGGATCGCCCAATCCGCAGATGATCATTCGATCCTCTTTGTTCCCCATGGTTGGAATACGGCGGTGGGTTTGGCTGCCGACCTTCAATTGGTTGCCGCGGTTCCTGTCGCTCGCTGGGTCGAATACATTACGCCAGCTCCCTATATCGATGCGATTGTTTCAAGTCCGATAGAAATGGACAGTGAGGGCTTGATTGCGATTCCAGACGGAGCTGGTCTGGGCTTTGAATGGAATGAGGACGGAATTGAGCGCCTGACGGGGGGCTTAAAGTTGACGCCCTCGGTGATCTAGCTAGAGCAAGAATTGCGGCCGAAAGAAAGAACTCGAACGCGTTGATCAGTGCGAGCTTTTCTTCCTCCGTGTTCCTAAGGGCTCAGATCGCAAGAATGATTTGAGTTCTCAGCCGTTGACGAAACAGGGGGATTTGTGGTCTAAACAGCCCATGCACCTATTCTTTGCCGCACTCCCGGTGGGCCCGCTAATCGCGTTGTTAGTGTTTGGGATCGCTCTCTTGTTGTTGCTGATTCTCCGCTTCAAGCTTCAAGCCTTTCTGGCGCTTATCCTTGTGTCCGTCGTTGTCGCGGTGGTTTCGAAGGGGGTGAATCCGGATGCTGTCCCTCTAACTCAGGTGGCTGATACCATCGTTAATAGTATGGGCGGGGCCTTAGGTTTTATAGCCACGATCATTGGAATCGGAGCGATCTTTGGCGCGGTGCTTGAACATTCAGGCGGGACGCAATCTTTGGCTACCTCCTTGGTTCGGCTCTTTGGGCAGCAGAAAGCTCCCTGGGCGATGCTACTCACCGGGTTTATTATTTCGATTCCGGTATTTCTCGATGTGGCGCTTGTGATGTTGGCTCCGCTTCTCTACGCCCTATCTCGAGATACGAAAAAACCGTTACTCGTTTTTGGTATGCCTTTAGTGGTAGGGATGGCCGTGACGCATGCCTTCGTTCCTCCGACTCCGGGGCCGGTAGCCGTTGGCTATATCCTCGGAGTTAATCTTGGGTGGGTGATTCTCTTTGGTGTGATCATTGGGCTGCCAACGGCAATCATTTGTGGACCTTGGGTGACCGAAAAGATCGTGAAGAATGTGCATGTTAGCCTGCCTGAACCGGATAGTGAACCCGAAGATTCCTCTAAAGGCCTGCCTGGAATCGGGCTGATTCTTTTTCTTGTTGCGTTGCCGATAGGCTTGATCTTATCAAGCACGATTGTTGAACAACTCACAGCCGCGGGGCTGTCTTCAGAGCTTACGAATAGTGAGCGGAAAGATGCCCTTGCCGTCGCCCTAGCCTCCGCTGGACCGCTCAAGCAGACGGTGTTCTTTTTCGGACACCCGGTCATCGCGCTCCTCTTATCTACCTTGGCTGCCCTGTATTTTCTCGGGACGAGGCGGGGCGTCTCACGAGATGCCTTGTTAGAGATTTCAACTAAGGCCTTGGGGCCGGCTGGTATCATTATTTTGATCACGGGTGCTGGGGGTGTTTTCAAAGGGGTGCTCAAAGAAACCGGCATTACCGATGCGCTTGCAGAGGCCTTTGGCAATTCTGGGATTCCGGTACTCGTATTGGCCTACGTGTTTGCAACCCTGGTTCGTATCGCTCAGGGATCTGCCACGGTGGCTATGTTGACGGCCGCTGGATTGATGGTTGGCTTCGTCGAAAATCTGAACCAGCAGAATTTGGCTTTGGTTACTATTTGTATCGCTGCTGGGGCGACTGGGTTTTCCCATGTGAACGATTCTGGTTTTTGGATGATTTCACGATATTTTCGCATGACCGAGGCTCAAACGCTGCGTTCATGGAGCGTTATATCCACGATGATATCGGTGGTTGGTTTTGGGCTCGCTTTGTTGGTCTCTCTTTTCGTCTGAAGAAAGCGCTCTTTCCATGATGAAATAGTCTCTGTCCCCAAGCATCGAGAAATGCTTGGGGATTCCGTGTTGGGCTGATGCCTTTTCCCTGGAGAGGTTGTTTCGTTCTTCGTGCGCTCGTCTGCCGGAAAGTGTGAAAGGCGTAATATCCTCGGCGTCGGCAGGGTTAGAGGCGCCATTCTTGTTGGTTCTGGATTCGTTCCTTTGGCGCTGAGGGGATTTAGCCAAACTCC
Organism: uncultured Verrucomicrobiota bacterium; assembly: GCA_913061285.1. Lineage (GTDB taxonomy): Bacteria > Verrucomicrobiota > Verrucomicrobiia > Limisphaerales > AAA164-E04 > UBA2970. The sequence goes on from CAJXVR010000201.1 coordinate 4,018, forward strand.
CGTATGTGGCTAGTAGCGACTACTAGCCTTGCTCTATGGGTGTCGGGGTGGTTTTACTTAGGGGTGTCTCTTCTGTTTTCTGTTCTCTAATTCTTAGAGTTTCTGTTTGTTGTAACCACTTGCAAGGGAATGGTTTGTGGTTCGTTCTCGGCATTTTGTTTTTCTTTTCTTGGTAGAAGTAGTGAGTCGATTTGTGTTTCTGGCACGCTCTTTGCAATTCGTTAATGATAAGTAGTAAGTCGCATTTGTGTGCGAATTCTGATGACTGCTTCAAACAATGAAATTGCGAAGAGAAATTGAGAAAAATGAGCTGCATAGACACGGATGAAAATAGCGGGGTGTGGCGAAGAGGCTTGGTGCTGAGGGGATGGGAGAAGCGTTGCTTTCAGGCTTTGCTAGCCGCAGTGGTTCTTTCCGGTGGGCTAAGGTCAATGGCCTCCGACGTACCTTCGGTAAGGCAACTGGAGAGATATAGTGAGTCATTGCCTATTATAGAGCTTCCTGCGAAGGCTGCCGATCTGGTCTCTGAGGCGCCCTTAGAGTCTAAGGGACGTCTCGCTGTGAGGATCGTTCGAATCTTCTTACGAGAAAGGCATTCGCTGGCGCCAAGTCTTGTCGGGGAAATCTGTCGGGAAGAGCCAGGAGTGTCCGTTGCTACGACCCGTGAGGCGGTTCGATTATTCCCTGAGTCGACTCATAGTATTGTGAAGGCGGCGATCGTTGCCGCTCCAGAATATGCGACCCTGATTTGCGTTCAAGCGTCCCTCGAAGAGCCGAATCGAAAGCGGGAAGTCGTTAATGCAATTCGGCGTGGGTTGCCAGAACAGGTTCCAGATTTCGTCGACACATTGCAGTCCTTTACGAACGAGCGAGTCGAGTCGATTGCAGACGCTATTCGCACGACGAAGAATCGTATCGGAACCTCTAGGAGCGACACCCCTGCGAATCCGGATGATGCCATCTTTAACAATCCTGTCGGGTCGCCTCAGCAACAGTTTGTTGTCGGAGATATTGTGGAGATTCCCGATGATCTAAGTGGTGCTGAATTGATCGATCATTTCGACGTGATCTTGCGAGAGCTTCTTGATGATCCTAGCAATCCGTTTAGTGATGATGTGGTGGTTGAGCGATATGTTCAGTAGGCCCGAGTCTGGCGGTCCAGGATGAGGATTCGATCGGAATGATCTTGGCAAGAGCTTGCCAATCGAAGTTGAATCTACCAGTGTCGCTCAGCACTAATCGTATGAGGGCACTGGTAGAATTATGTTAAGCCTCGATCTTCCCAAGTGGTATGACCTCCACACGCATTTCCGTCAGGGGCCCTCTATGGCTGCGTACATCAAGGCGCATCTCGAAATGGGTTGTGCTGGCGTGATCGCGATGCCGAACACGAAGCCTCCGGTGTCTCTGATTTCGGGGCCCGGGAACGAGAGAGCTTGGTCGATTGAACATTACATGGAGATGGTTCGGCAAGCGGGCGGTGATGCCTTTCAATGTTTGATTGTGCCGCTCTATTTGACGAAGGATACGAGCCCTAGTCTGATTGACGAGGGAAGCGCGAGCGGTCTGCTTCGGGCCTGCAAATATTATCCGCCTCACGGGACGACGAACTCGGAGCACGGGGTGCCTATGAGCAAGTGGATTGGCAGCGCGGTGTTCAAACGGCTTGAAGAGACCGAAACGGTGCTCTGTATTCATGGAGAGCAACATGGTTTGCCGGGGGAATCTTACTTGGGTTCGAAGACCAGCGCAGAAGCCCAGTTTTATAGGGAATTCATGCCGCGACTCCTGGACGCTCATCCGGATCTCCGGATTGTTTGTGAACACGTCACGAGCAAGGAGGCGGTTGCTTTTGTTCAATCGGCCGGAGAGAGGGTGGCCGCAACGGTTACGCCTCAACATCTTCTCTACACCCTTGGTCACTTGATTCAGGGCTTGCGATACCACCTTTATTGTTTGCCTATCGTGAAGTTCGAGGAGGACCGCTTGGCTTTGCGTGAGGCTGTGACTGCTAAAGGGCAAAGGCAATTCTTTGCTGGGACTGATAGTGCGCCTCATACATCAAAGGCAACTGAGTGCGGCTGTGCTGCTGGTTGCTACGTTGGAGGCTGTGCGCCCCAGCTTTATGCCATGGCCTTCGAAGCGAGTGGTGTCGACTTGGCTTCGGATACAGGTCGGGGCGCGTTTCAGCGCTTTCTCTGCGACAATGGGCCTTCGTTCTATGGCCTCCAGACTCGAGATGAGCGATTCCTATTGGAGCGAGCCCCTGGAAAGTCTCGTATTCTTGAAACGGAGGAAGGACGAATTGTTCCCTTACCAGTGGGAATGGACCTCGCACTGAGCTGGCGCATCAGCATATAGTCTGGCGATGCTTCGTGTCGGGAGGATGGGTCAAGGTTTCGGCGACTCCGAGGCTAGGCGGTAGACCTTGTCGGACTTGTCAAAGCGCAATTCAGTTAGATGCTTAAGAAGCCATGCCTCGAATTTTTCGTCCGGACCTTGATAGGCGATTATTTCCCGGAGCTGCTCGCGCTTCTGAGTCCGCGCATCGCCCTCGTGTTTGAGAAGATGAAGGTAGGCTTGGCGTAAAGCATCTGGGAGTCCTAGGACCGCCGCTGGGATTGCAAGGCCGTCCACGGATGCGAGATTGAGCCGGGCTCTGCTCCATGCTTGATCGATAAGTGTTGGTAGTTCCAATCCGTCACACTGCTTCATTTCCCTCAGCATTATTTCGTGTCCCCATCGACTGTTGATGAAGTGCCATCGGAGGTCTTTGTAGGTAGCCGGATCTCGGGACCCTGCCGCCAGGGCGATCACAGTGGGGGAGATTTGTCGCCGTTCCGTAATTCGTGCTTTCATTGTATCTCGCACCTTGTCCGCCCAGCGGTGGCGTCGAACTTCATTGATGAATAAATCACTTCTTGACCAGAGTTCTTTAAACGCGGGGAGATGTTGGGCTTGAATCATCTTGTTGATGGCTGGACGGATGTAGGTATTGACGAGTCCCTCATCATTGGGCAGATGACGCAGAAGAACAGGAATGTTTTCAGAGCCAAGCGAGGCTATTTTTTTTCGAATAGAAATGACGTAGTCTTGTCGGTACCGATCGGGAATTCGGTCGAGGAGTGACTTGACGAAGACGCTCACATCCTCTTCAGATGGGTTTTCGGGAAGGGTGATGTTCTCAATTTCGGAATCGTCGATCCATGCCTCATTCTCAGCTGGGCCGAAGCTTTCCAAGTAGGGGTGATAATTTGGTTTAGAGAATTGATATGCTTGAGTGCCGACGGTGTTAATCTTGAAGGTGCGAATTTCGGCTTCAGCGAGCCAATCTGTCATGCTCAGATTGTTGATGGCGGATTGCAGCGAGGAGAAGGGAATGTTGAATGCTAAGGGTTGCTGGGTGAGGGGAATCAAAGTCCGGTGAGGATTTCGACGAGCGGGATGTTTGTTCTCGAGTAAGAAAGATTCATTCGAAGAAGGACGATAGATGACGAAAAGATAGCGTGTTTCTTCCTCGGCGTAGGGAGAGATGAGGTTGCTTTCAGGGTCCTTGCTTAACGCCAGTCGGGGCCGCGTGAGGGCAAGCTCGACCCGAATCGAATTCCACTGGGGAAGGATTGCGTGAACATCGAGGCTCCGTCCGGAGTCCAGTGCATAGACCCCGGTTCTCAAGGGAATCTTTTCGAGTGGGGTCAATTCTAGAATATGAGCTTGCAACTTGCCCGAGAAGTGACCGCGTGTCTCAGGATTACTTTGCACTTCTTGTCTGGGGTAACCGATTGGAATCATCTGAGTCCGACGGGCATTCCACTCGCTGCTCCAGCTGGTATTGGCAGGGAACTGTTTTAATAAGAGTGGCTGTAATTGGCTCAGGATATCGTGGTCGAATCGATGTGGGCTTGAGCCCGGCATGCTGCCATATTCAAGGACGCTTCCTGTTATTTCATCTTCACGCTCAAATTTGGCATTGATCCAATCCAAGGCGACAAACTCATCTGGCTTTAGCCCAGAGAAGGCGAAGTGACTGTAGAGTTGGGAGGGCTGCTTTGCGCTGATGTGAATATGGGGATTATCGAGGACCGTCATCTGAATGCGCCCTTTTTCAGAATCCGGAAGCGCGAACTTGCGATAGAGGTCTTGTCGGTTTACGAGTGCGTAAAAAAGAAAGGCAAGGAGTCCTATGCAAACGACCGGATAGGATCCGCCCTTTCCCCGGCGAATGATCCTAAGCCCCCAGTTTCCGACGGCTAGCAAGGTGAGGAGGCACATTCCGAGCGCGAGGCTTTTTTCCGGGCTGGGAAGGGGGGCGTGTGAGGTGTTGTTGTAGTAGCTTCGGGCTTGGAAACTAAACATGGTTCCGAGGAACAGCAGCATGACAAGAGGGATGGTGATGAGTCCTCCGGCTTGAGCGGAATGCGTGACCGAGCTTGCGACAGCGACAAATCCTGCGACTGTTGCGGTAATGAGAATCATCTCAAGAATGACCAGCAGGGTTTGCGAGACATTGAGTTGAAATTTGAGTGCAAGGGCGCCGGTGCAGAGGCAGAGTGGTAGCGCGATGGCGATGCCCCATAGGAGGAGTTTTGAGAGAAAGAGAGACCTCGGATCAATCGGACGCGTGGCCCACCAAGCGGAGGAATCGACAACAGAATCACTCCTTGTGGCAGAGAAGATCAAGGCCGCGATCCCGGCGAGGTAGCCCACGTTCACAATGAGACTCCATTCTCGTGCAATGCCGCCCTGGGCAAAGGTGATCCAGCAGAAGAGGCTCAGAAGATAGAGCACCATGATTTGGATTCTCAAATGGCGGCAGTCTTTCTTCAGTATGTGAAGCGTTTGTCGAAAGAATTGAGGGCTCATGTCGTTGTTGCGTCGCTTGGGTTGAAAGACTAGGTGTTAAGCTTTTTTCGAGTAGAAAATTCGGCGGCCCGGATCGTATTTGAATGAGCTGGGATCTTGTCGGCTCAGCCAATTTAATACCTGCGGTGTGTTGTTGCGTTCGTGTTGAGGAAGATCACTGAGGTCGACGTTACCTTGGATGGCCCGAGTGATGCCGTAGGCCTGGGAGTAATTATCGGACGGAAGCCAAGAGACGATCTGACATATCTCGATGATCGCCCCCTGAATGCCATGCCGGAGCGCAATGCCGTAGAGTTCTCGCTGGTTGAGTTGATGAGATAGCACTCGGGGGCGGCGATCCCATAGCCCTTGAACCGCTCGGTCCAGGTCGTCTTCCAGTTCTGGCAGCGTGCGGAGCGCGTCGTAATAGGGTAGAGAAGGGTTGTGCTTATAGTCTGCGAGCAATTGCGGGTAAACGCTCGTCTCTTCGAGAAGAATTAAGGCCCGGACGGCGCTTAGAGGGAGGTTGGAATGCTCTTGCGCGATCTGCTGAAACTGCTTTCTCGCCGCTTCGAACCATCCCCGCGTCACCGCTAAATTGGCGAGCTTGGGTTGCTTGGTAAGGCGTTCAATGACGATGCTTTTCTGATCTTCGCTCAGACCTTGTTGGAGACAGGATTCCAACAACTGTGCCGCGCGATAGTGAGCATTGCGAAGGCCATCAAGGAACATCTGCGGATGTTCTTGGGCAAGTGGGGCCAACTTGAGAGCAAGTGGGTCATCCGGACGGATCCATTCATCACGATCTTGCACCAGTTTGACCACGGCGAAAAGGTAGCGCCCTGCCTCCGCGCGACTTTGCCGTAGCGGCACTGCCCCAAGCGCGTCCAACCGAGCCACGAATTCATGGCGTGAAAGTCGCTGCGCGGGCTTGAGGTTGTTGTTTGTTCGGTCCTGGAAATGATTGGCCAGTTGCAGGTTGGGGATTTCCCACGAGAGTTTGATTTCCTGTTCGTAGCTCTTCTCGAAGACCAGTATTTTGGCGCGGGAGGGAATAAATCGAGGAATCTTTAAATCGTGGCTTCTCGTGTGGCGAAACTGGAGGGTTACATGATTCTTCTTGAAGGCTGTAAGGAGGCCGGTTCCTGGTTTCTGGTAGGATGATTCGGGTGTGAATCCAATGGCATCCGCTTCTTGAATGACCAGGAATTCGTGCCGGCTCAGGACATCAGTTCCCTGCTTCTTCCAGTCTTGTCGGCGACTGAGGCTGAGCGCGGGACGGTGCCAAGCGAGGTGGATGGCGAAGGCGTCGTCTTCGTGCTGCCGAAGGGAAAGGAAACGCCACGAAGTTTCTCCTGAGTCGAGGGTTTTATTCTTTTCAATCGGTAGTTCGCCGACGAGTTTCCAAGTGAATTCGCGGCCTCGGAGCCTGCCGGTCAGAGAAGTGGACCGGTCGATCAGTTGTGCTGAGCGGTTGGCACTCATGGTACCCGACGCTCTTGACTGAAAGTATCCAGATCCGGTTGATCCGTGGAAGAGACGAATTTGTTTCGGAAGTAAATGAGCGATCGCTTCGATTTCGTGGCCGCGACGGCTTGAGTTTGTTCGACGGTAAAAAATTTGTGAGGAAGGGCTTCGGAATGTTCCCGAGCGTGTCCTGGATTGGTCTTCATTCAGTCGCATCTCACTCACAGTCCACTCGACGACCTTTCCTGCTCGTCGAGGATAGCTCGGTTGGGCTGTGACTTGGACTTGGATTTTTTCAGGATCGGTTCCATGGTCATAGGCCGTGACGGTGAGGTTGGACCGAGGGATATCGGCTTTGGGTTCTGATTTGGTGCCTGGTTGATTCGGTCTTTCTGAGCTGAGAGCACTTTGCCACGACGTGGCGAACAGGGGGATTCCGAATCCCACTAGGATCATCGGTATCGAGCGTATGATTCTTCGCATCGGATGCTTGGCGGCATGATATGCGAATGCCGCAAACACCAGGAACGCGAAGCTACCCAATAGCAACCAGCCGGTCGGACTCATTTTCGCCGGACTGAGGCTGGAAATCGCAAATAATTCGCTGATTCGCTCCCAAAACATTGCCCCAACGAAAGGCACAGGAATGGCGGCAAGAAGTGTCATGATAGCGGTCTTGATATTCGGATGGGTTGTTGCTGCTGCGCCGATCACCAGTCCGAAAAGAATGATAAAGAAGACCTTTTCCGTGCTCGCCTGTAGAATGAAACCGATGGGAAGCGAATGGAACGAGAGATAGATGGTTTCAGTAAGGACGATTGGAGAAACAATCCAGACGAGTAGGAAAAGCAGCTTTGCTCCGACGATGTCTTGTGTGCGAATAGGTCGGGTGCGATAGAATGCTTGATGATTACCAAGGGGGTCCGCCATGACGGCAGGTACTAATACCGCGATGGCTCCCATGAGGAGGTAGAGTGCCACGGATCCAAACAAGGCGCTGCCTAATCCCTCGTCCTGGATCGGTTGGAGGTCGCTAAGAAGCCGAATGAATAGAAGAAGGATGATAAAGATGATGCCCCCGCGTTGCTGTAGGGAATCCTTCTTAAAGATGTGTCGAATGGTTCTCATTTAACTCAGGTCCGTGTTCAGTCGGAATGTCTTGGCGAGTGCAATGAAGATCTCTCGTAGGCTCATTGGGTTGGCTTGAGGTGTCTCGGCGCCGTGAAAGGTTGACTCGAATTTCTGATTGAATGTTGAAGCACGATACTCAGATTCGGTGAAGCGAATCACACGGCCGGACTGTTGTATATCCAGCCAGGTCTTTGGGAGATTGGCAGGGAGTTCATCGCATGGAAGGGTCGCTTCGATTCGTCGAAAACGTGCTGTGAGGGTATCCGTCGTCTCGTGTAGTGGGAGTTTTCCACGATCGATAATTGCGACGTCGTCGGCTAATCGTTCCACTTCCTCAATGTCGTGCGACGAAATGAAAACGGTCCAGCCTTCTTGCTCAGTGAGCTCGAGCAGGCCATGGATGAATTCGTCTCTTACGAGAGGGTCCAGACCGGAGAAGGGCTCGTCGAGCACGACAAGTTTGGGGCGATAGACTAGGCTCGATAACAGGGCGGCCTTCATTCGCATCCCACGAGATAGATCTCGGAGGCGTGTTTTTTGAGGAAGATCGAATTCTTGGTGCATTTTCGTTTCGAAAGCCCGGTCCCAACTCGGGTAGAGAGGGCGGCAGTAGTCGAAGTATTGACTGACTGTCATCCACATTGGGAGATCTTGGTTTTCGGATACGTAGCCAATCTGCTGAAAGGCTTCGGGTCCGAGTCGGGTTGAAGGGGAGCCCAGGACACTCACGGTCCCCTTGTCTGGTTGATGAAGGTTGAGCACACACTTGATAGTCGTCGTTTTCCCTGCTCCGTTCGGTCCTAAGAAGGCGGTGACGCGACCGGAGGGAATCTTCAGACTAAGTCCGTCGACAGCACGATTTCCGTTAAAATGTTTCTTCAGGTCTTGAATATCGATGATGGCGTTCATGCTAAATTAACCTAGGCAGACGTTTCGGGGGTGAGAGAGTGAAGGGCTTGGATGATGTCATCGGTGCTCAGGCCCAATTCGTTGGCATCTTTGAAGAGCTGTAGGATCGCTGGCTCGAGTTGCGCGAGTCGCTCCTCTTTGGACGGCTGTTGACTCACTGCGACGATCATGCCAATGCCGGGGCGACTGGCCAGAAGACCGCGATCTTTGAGATAGGCGACGACCTTGTGAGCCGTCGTCGGACTGATGTGAAGTTCTTGACTCATGGTGCGTACGGAGGGGAACCGGTCGCCGGGGCTAAGCTGTCCGGTCAGGATCGCTTTGCGGACGGCTTGGATGATCTGGTCGGAGACCGGTTCCCCATCTTTAAGGTTGATGATGAATGGCAGCATTGCTTGAACGGTTAACGTATCAGCTGTAACAGTTATGCTGTAACACATGATACAGTGCAAGTAGTTTTCTCAATTTTTCTTAGTTTAACGACACGCAGTCGTCCGGTTTGGCGTTACCAAAGCTTACTGCAGAAATCTGCACGAAACCGAATGGCCTTGGAGGAAGGGATGCTGTAGGTTTGTCTTTCAGCGTGAATAATTTGCATGGCACCAACCTTGTTTTCCTGATTGCGCTTGTGATCTATGTGGCGATCAGAAAGCACTTTATGACGGGGCTTCAGTACGCCGAGACTGAAGTGGACGCGATTGATCAGAAAGATCGTCTCTTGATTGGGGCGGTAGCACTGACTGTCATCGTGTTGCCGGTGCTCTATCTTTTGACGCCGCTCTTTTCTTTTGCCGACTACGAGGTGTCTCGAAATCTGAGGCTGGTTGGCGCGGTCGTGATCGCCTTTTCCTTAGTTTTATTTTGGCGATCTCATGTCGACTTAGGAATTAATTGGTCACCTTCGCTAGAAATTCGACGGGACCATGCATTGATAAACGAGGGCGTCTATGCTCGGATGCGGCATCCGATGTATGCTTCGATTTGGCTTTGGTGTCTTGGGCAGGGACTCATGTTGCCGAATTGGCTGATCGCCTGGGCGCCGCTTTTTTTCTTTTCGCTGATGTATATTTCACGAGTTCGCCGAGAGGAGGAACTCATGAGAGAGCGATTCGGTGCTGCGTATGACCGCTACATTGAAGCCACCGGCCGGATTTTTCCGAAAGCTAAGAAATGAATTCCAGTCAATTGAAATTCTTGGTCGCTATCATTTCGATTTCGCCTCTGGCGGCTGATCCATTTGATCAGGAAATCAAACCATTCATTGACCGGTACTGTCTGGACTGCCATGGCGGCGAGAAGGTGAAAGGAGAGATCGATTTTACCTTGATTCAACGCGATGTGGATTCCCATTTTGAATCATGGGAAAACGTCGTGGAACGACTCAAGGAGAAGGATATGCCACCTGAGGATGAGGCGCAACCGTCGCAGGAAGCGAAGGAACGAGTCTATCGTTGGTACGAGGAACGGTTTGTCCGTTCGGTTGAAGCGCAGCCGGGTTTTTTTCGGCCGCGGCGTCTCTCTGCGATTGAGTACCGCAACACCCTGGCTTCCCTTTTTGGCTTCGATTTACAGGTGAATATCATGGAGGCTGAGCAGACGGTCGTCGAAAAGTCACTCGTGATGAAGCTCCTTCCCGTGGATCCCCCGGGAGCGAGTGGCTTTACGAATGACACCTCCGGGAATCCTTTGACGACACTGATATGGAATCAGTATTCTTATCTTGTCGATTTCGCTCTCGAGAGTCTTTTTTCTCCCGAGTATCGAGAATCCTTAGAAGCGCTGACGGGACCGATCGGTCCAGAAGGTATTTCCGCCTCCCAGGCTCAAGGGTTGCTTCGCTCATTCGTTGATCGTGCGAACCGTCGACCAGGAATCGATAACTCGCGGTATCACCCGTTTTCGAATGAATTCTCAGTAGAAGAGCGAATTGATCAAGTAAAGACCGAAGTGAAAGCCGTTCTCATGTCTCCGGGGTTCTTGTACCGGGGCTTGCATATGCCGAAGAAAATCGGCAAGCAGCAAGCCGTTGATTCGTATGAATTGGCTGAGCGCCTTTCGTATTTTCTTTGGGGTGATATGCCCGATGAAGCCTTGCTGGCGGTGGCTCGATCTGGAGCGTTGAATTCTGATGATGAACTAGAACGGCAAGTCGGACGACTCTTGGCCTCGCCGAAGTCGTGGCATTTAGTGGATGATTTCGCCTGGCAATGGCTTGCCTTGGGCGATATGGAACAGGCCTCTCGGCAAGTACCCACTGTGGAGGCGATGAGAAGTCAGGTGCTCGATTTTATTCACTATCTCTTTGTCGAGGAGCGGCCATTGATGGAGTTGATCGATTCCGAGACTTCCTTTGTTAGTCCCCTCATAGCGAAGTACTACGGCAAAGATCGCCAACAGATGAAGCCGTATCGGAAACAAAAGGGAATCGAAATGGAAATTGTTCCGACCCAACGCATCAAGCTTGTGCATAGCCAGGAGAGGGGGGGGATCCTTTCGATGCCAGGCATCCTAGCGATGAATCGTGGTCCGGTGCTGCGCGGCATTTGGATGTTGGAACGGATTCTCGGCGAGCACCTACCGGAACCACCTCCGGACGTTGGTCAAGTACCGCCAAATCGAGGTGAGGAGCAATTGAGCTTTCGAGAACGCTTCGAAGCTCATCGGAGTCAAGCCACGTGTGCTGTTTGCCACGACAAGATTGATCCTTTGGGCTTCGCCACTCAGGGG
>CAJXVR010000202.1 GCA_913061285.1 uncultured Verrucomicrobiota bacterium
GACTGCAGCAGGTCTTCAATGACATCGGGAACGGTTCTCTTTCGCAATCGGCTCTCAGGGCGGAGGATTAGACGATGTCCAAGAACATACGGAGCCAAGAGTTTGATATCGTCTGGCATGATGAATTGGTAGCCATGAATGGCGGCAAAGGCTTGGGCGCATCGTGTCAGTGCGATAGAGGCGCGCGGGCTTCCCCCGAGGCTTAGGTCGTGATGTTCTCGTGACGCGTTCACCAAGGCGACGATATATTCGGCGACTTTCTCATCGATTTGCACCTCCCGAATTGCAGATTGGCAGGCTTGGATCTGGCCGCTGTCAATGACCGGTTGGATATCGTTGATGGGATGGGATGACTGCATACGTTGGAGCATCGCCACCTCGTGACTTGGCTCCGGGTAGCCGAGGCTGAGGCGAATCAGGAATCGGTCAAGCTGGGCTTCAGGTAGAGGGAAAGTGCCTTCGTGATCAATAGGGTTCTGAGTCGCGATTAGTAAGAAAGGAGGATCGAGAGGGTAATTCACGCCATCGGCCGTTACTTTCCGCTCAGCCATGGCTTCAAGGAGGGCAGATTGGGCTCGGGGCGTCGCGCGATTGATCTCGTCCGCGAGGGCGATCTGAGCGAAGAGCGGGCCTTTTCGAAACTCGAATTCTGTAGTTTTCGGATTGAAAATTGACGTTCCTGTAATGTCATTCGGGAGGAGATCTGGGGTGCACTGAATCCGCTTAAAACGACACCCGATACTCTGGGCAAGGGCCCGAGCCAACATGGTCTTGGCGACTCCCGGTACATCTTCGAGTAAGATGTGTCCTTCTGCGAAATAGGCGGTGAGCGTCAATGTGATTTCCTGAGTTTTGCCTACGATGACCGTTTCGATATTCTTGATCAGCTCCAGTGCCGTCGACCGAACCAGGGAATCATTAGCACTCTCTCGTGTGACAGGGCCAGTCGGCTTGGGTTTCGGTATTCGAATTATCGGAGGAGCACTGTTGCTCAGGAGTGTTGTCGCGCGGCAATGGGGACATTCTGCTTCGGTTCCAGTCAGCTCTGACGGGAATTCGATATGTTGCCCGCAGTGGCTGCAGGGAGTTTTAGGCATGGTGGGACATTCTCCTTTCGTTTGACGCATTCCAACGAATGCCTGGGTGCGGTGACAAGGTATTTCTGGAGACAAGAAGGGGAGGGAATGGGGAACAGCACTTGACCAATGACCAAGGGTTTGGACTAATGTTGGGAGTCTGATCCATGAGTTGTCGAAACGTTTTCCAGAGTCTGTTGCCGTCTTGCCTGGCCCTTGCATTGGGTGTTTTTGTCACTTGCCTGACATTGCTCCGGGCTGATCATCACGCAGATTCTCAATGGGAGGTCTTGTTTGATGGTAGTTCGTTGAACGCGTTTCGGGCATTTCAAGGGGATTCGTTTCCCTCCAAGTCATGGCAGATCGAGAATGGCCTGCTTAAAACGGTGAGTGGTGCAGATGCGATCGACATCGTCACGAGGAAGCAATACAGCAATTTTGAGCTCGTCTTTGAATGGAAAGTCTCACCAGGCGGGAATAGTGGTGTGATGTACCGGGTAAATGAGTCGTTTGATCGCCCCTGGCACACTGGCCCAGAATATCAAATACTCGATGATTCCCGTCATAAAGATGGGAAGAATCCACTGACTTCGGCAGGATCATGCTACGCACTCGTCAGTGCGGCGAGAAAGGAGCTCCGACCGGTGGGGCAGTTCAATGTGTCGCGAATCATTGTCAATGGAAGGCGGGTTGAACATTGGTTAAATGGTACGAAGGTTGTCGCGCTCGAGTTGGGGAGCTTTGCGGTCAACCAATTGATCCGCCAGAGCAAGTTTGCTGACAAAGTTCAATTCGCGCGGGAACCCAGCGGGCACCTTTGTTTTCAACATCATCATGATGAGGTTTGGTTCCGGAGTATCAAGGTGCGTACGATTGAGCTGGATCGGGATCCCTTGACGTTGAAGCGCCTTAATGAACTCACCAAGGAACAGCGGGATTTAGGTTGGCGGAATCTGTATTCGAAAAAAGGGCCCGTACGTTGGAGAGGCTTTTTAAGGGAGGAATTTCCTGAGAAGGGATGGGTAATGGAAGAAGGCATGCTCAAGCATCTAAGCCAGGGTGGTGGGGGTGATATCGTGACTCGCCAGCGCTACGAGCAGTTTGACTTTCGCTTTGAATGGAAAGTGGCCCCCGGATCGAATAGTGGTGTGAGGTATTTTATTCTTGAAGAAGAAAGGCGAAAAGCAATTGGCCACGAGTATCAAGTGATCGATGACGGCGAACATCCGGATGCGTTGAGAGGTCCGAAGTGGCAAGCAGCTGCGTTCTATGACTGTCTTCCTGCCAGCAATCGAATCCTCAAACCTGTTGGTGCCTTCAACGAATCTCGGATTCTTGTTCACGAACAGGAAGTGGAACACTGGCTGAATGGCGTCATGGTTTTGAGTTATACACTCGAGAGTTCTGAAGTGCTTGCTGCGGTGGCGAGGAGCAAGTTTAGGAATGTCGTGGAGTTTGGCTATCGGCATCGAGGTCGGATATTGCTCCAGGACCACAATGACGAGGTCGCCTACCGAAATCTCTACATCAAGCGACTTGATCAGTAGTTAAGCAACGTGGGGTCCAAGGCGCTCGGGAGGCCTGCCTCTCGCCGACTGTGTGGCTGGCTTATATTTCGAGCGTTACTTTTCCAAACTGTTCGGCATCGCGCATCGCGGCAATCGCCTCCGGCCCCTTGTCTAAGGGGTGAATCAAGTCGACGATGGGTCTTAGCTGATGATCGGTCATGAATTTTAGTAGATTGCCGAAGTCTGCGGGTGAGCCAAGGGTAGAGCCAACAAGATGGAGCTGTCTCCAGAAGATCTTGAAGAGATCTAACTTTTCGGGTTTCCCAGCCGTGGAACCATAGTTGACAAGATGACCACCAGGTTTCAATAGAGAAACAAGGTCGCCGTATCCTTTCCCACCGGCACCATCAATGATGACGTCAATCGGTCCCGCCTCTTTGAGGCATTCCTTGCCCCATTCGGGGCGGGTGTAAAGATATCCTCCCTTTGCTCCAAGGGCCTTGGCCTGTTCGATCTTGGATTCTTTTGACGATGTCACATAAACGGTGGCCTTCATTGCGAGTGCGAGTTGAAGGGCAAAGACTGCCACGCCACCGCCGATTCCAGTAATAAGAACGGTTTGTCCACTCTGAAGCTTTCCTTGAACCATGGCTGCTCGATAGGCCGTGATTCCAGCGACAGGTATACTTGCCGTTTCTGCCCAGCTTAGGTAGGTGGGCTTTGGGAATAGTTGGTCGATAGCGACCGTGACGTACTCGGCAAAGGTGCCGTTCTGAGGCATTCCCAAGACCTCAAAATCGTCGCTCTGGGCAGATTCTTGAACTCCCCAGTTTGTAGCTGGATAGATGACGACCTCGTCGCTTGTTTTCCATCGAGTTTCATTGTCGTTACCAATGGATTCAATCGTTCCGGCGCCATCCGAGCCGAGAACGACTGGAGTGACGATTTTGGGATAGAGCCCTTGAGTGATCCAATAGTCGCGTCGGTTTAAGGAGGCTGCCTTCAATTTGACCAAAACTTCGTTTTGTTCCGGAATCGGGGTTGCCAATTCCTGGACTTCAACCTCGGCCTTGACCGCTGGGATTACTAATCCTTTCATATTCTTGGCTAGCTTGTCAGATTAGAGGGGAAAGGATCAACGATGTTCATGAGACGATTCAGAAATATATTTGGCGGGATGGTCGCAGCCTTGATGGTTGTGAGTGGCGCAGTCGTGCAAGCGGAAGAGCGTTTGCCAAACATCATTCTCATTTTCATCGATGACCAGGGCTACCAGGATCTTGGATGTTACGGTTCGCCAATTGTTAAGACTCCAAATCTCGATCGAATGGCAAGAGAGGGGACGCGTTTCACCGATTTCTATGCGCTCGCGCCGATCTGCTCGGCCTCGCGGGCCGCTCTGCTGACTGGGTGTTATCCGGCGAGAGTCGGGATAACAGGCGTGCTTTTTCCTCGGCATCGGGTAGGGCTTAATCCAGATGAGTGGTCAATCGCTCGACTCTTAAAAACAAGAGATTATGCCACGGCATGTATTGGGAAATGGCATCTGGGGCACCATTCTAAGTTCCTGCCGACGAATCATGGCTTTGACCAGTTTTATGGTCTTCCTTATTCGAATGATATGGACCCGGTCAAAGGAATGGGCAAGGGGCGAGATCTGGCCTGGCGTGAGAGAGATGTCACTCCTTGGAATGTGCCGCTAATGCGCGATACCGTCATTGTGGAGCGCCCCGCTCAGCAAGGGACGCTTACCAAGCGGTACACGGAAGAGGCAGTTCAATTTGTTGAATCCAATGCTGAAAAACCGTTCTTTCTGTATTTACCCCATACGATGCCTCATATCCCGCTCTTCGTGTCTGACGAATTCTACGATCCGGATCCGATGAACGCTTATGCTGCGACGATTGCCGAGATCGATTGGTCGGTGGGCAAGGTCTTGGAAGCGGTGGAACGGCTTGGCTTGGACGAGGAGACCCTAGTTGTATACACCTCTGATAACGGGCCATGGTTGAGCATGAAGCACCACGGGGGCAGTGCGCTCCCGTTGAGAGATGGGAAGTTCAGTACTTATGAAGGGGGAATGCGCGTTCCCTGTATCATGCGATGGCCTGGGCGAATCCCTGCCGGGAGGGTGGCAAGAGAAATAGGCGCTTCGATTGATCTATTGCCTACCTTTGCCCATCTTGCTGGGATTGAATTACCAACGGATCGTGTCATTGATGGAGTGAATATTGCGTCATGGATTCAAGGCCAATCGAGCTCGCCTCGGGAGGAATTGTTCTACTACAAGGGGGAAAAAGTTCAGGCCGTCAGGAAGGGGCCTTGGAAACTTAATCTCGCAAGGGTTCAGAAAAGGAGGAATCGTCCTGATATTGCTACTCCGGCGTCCCTGCATTATCTCCCGGATGATATTAGTGAGGCCAAGAATGTGATTGAGGAGAATTCGGCTGTTGCAGAACAGTTGTCGATGGCTGCATCGCTCTTTGATCAATCCTTGAGAGACCAGAGTCGTTTGGTGGGGAGTCTCGAACCCTGGTCGGACGAGTGAGTTTGCCAAGACGGGTTCGAATCAACTCGAATGAGCCCGTCCGCGAAGCTTGCGAGCGCTGCTTTCTTCAAAGAGAATTCGGGAGGTACGTGGGTGATCTTCGCTGCGGTTAGTTTTTTAGCTAGACGGAAGACGCTTTGGGTTTAGGTTTTGAGCTTTAGTTAAATGAGAATTCTAACATCACTAGTATTCAGACGGATTGTTTGTTGGGGGTTCTGGCTTGTTTTGACCCCATCCCTTGCCGCGGCACTTCCCGCCACAGGGCTCGTGCGGAGCGAGTATGTTTCGGTTGCCGGGCAAACGGCTTTTAATTATTCGCCGACGATCGTTCAAACGACCGAGGGGGTTCTTGTGGCCTGGGTCGGAGCGAGTCAGATCGGTAGTCCTGATGCGAGCATCTACCTGTCTCGGAATCTCGGGGGGCTTTGGACTTCGGCCGAGAAAATTGCTTCGAGGACGGATCCAAAATCCCTGATTCAATTCGCCTGCCAGCGGCCTGTTCTTTTTAAGCCTGCTAATGGGCCGCTTGTTCTTTTTTACCAGACCGAAAGCACCCGAAGACAAGTGAAGGGCTTCATGAGTACGTCTGGCAATAACGGAAAGACTTGGATTCGTTCCAAGGAACTGCCGAAATCTGTTCCTGGGCCGGCGAGGGTAAAACCGATTGAGCTTTCAGATGGTGTCTTGCTATGCGGAGGGGATTCCCACGAGGCAGGGTGGCAAGTTCACGTCTCACGGGCCTCGGCGTTTCGTGCTGGCTGGGGCTGGAGTCGAACCCGAGATCTGACTTCAGCAATCATGCACAATGCTCGTGAACCGGTGTTGTTGAATCATGGGGGCGGAAATATCCAGGCTTTGTGTCGCACCAAGCGTGGTTATATCGTGGAGGGCTGGTCGAGTGATAGTGGAGAGTCCTGGGAACGCTTTGAAAGGACGGCTATGCCAAACCCAGATGGGGGCCTAGATGTAGTGAAGGTGGGGCCCCAGTCTTTTTTGATGGTCTACCAGCATTCGAATCGGGAGAAGGGTGTGCTAAATTTGGCGACGACCGAGGACGGTCGAAGGTGGTCGGCGACTGCTGTTCTTGAAAATCAACCCGGCAAACATTTTTCGGATCCGGCAATCGTGAAAGGTGCGGATGGCAACGTCCATGTGGTTTATTCTGAAGACCATCAGCGAATCAAATACGTTGTTCTTGATCCCAGTCGCTTCGCTCCCATAGCGATGGTCGGAGGCAATTGGCCCTACTAGGATAAGGGCATAGCCGCTTGATGGAAGATCGAGAATTCGGGGAGATTCTGTGGGAGTTTCATAACGCTGGTTCCGACCCGGAGCGCTGCGATTTGATTTTGGGACTCGGAAGTTATGATCTACGCGTCGCCGATCACTGCGCTGATCTTTATCAAAGCGGAATCGCGGAGCGGGTGGTTTTCTCTGGGGCAGAAGGAAATTGGACTCGTGGCCGCTGGAAATCCAGCGAAGCGCTGGTGTTTCGTCAGCGAGCGATTGAGAAGGGTGTGCCCCAAAGGGCCATTCTGACGGAGTCAAAGGCAACGAATATTGCCGAGAACCTGGACTTATCGCGACGACTACTTCAGTCCAATGGAATCCCCGTCTCTTCGCTTACAATTGTTACCAAACCAAACACGCTGCGCCGAGTTCGAGCGACGCTCCCATTGAGATGGGCCGAGGTTAGTGCCTATCTATCGGCCCCTCCGATTACGCTTGGTGATCAGATTACGGAAAAGCGAACGCTGCGGGCGATGGTAGAGGAAATGGTTGGTGATCTTCAGCGTTTGTTGGTTTACCCGCAACTTGGCTTCTCTGTGGAACAATCTATTCCTCCTGACGTGCTAGACGCCTACTGGACACTTGTCGAACGAGGGTATGTCGGGCATCTGATGAAAGGGCACGCCCGGCCGGAACGAGGAAAGCTTTCTTAGTGAAAGCCTCGTCGATTTAGAGTTCCTTGCCCGGCGATTCTGGGCGCAGAGCCCAGTTCTTGAAATCGTTCCCGCTTGAACGGCTGGATGCATTCGTTCGAATCAAGACAGAGTCTTCATTTTCTGTGACCTCCGGCCATGGGGCCTGTGCTTGGTAAGTGACGGATTCGATCGTTGCTCCTTGAGGAGAGATGCAATGGATCCGGTCTCCTCGGTTGTCTAATTTTCCTTTAAAATTACCAATGACGTTGGTTGTCTTGCCGTGGCGTATTTGAAAGGCGATTTGATTGCGTGTGACGGTGATCGATTCTCGGGGAGCGAGGATGAAGTGCCGCGGGAATTCGAATTCCACACCGTCCGAGATTCTTAGTCCAGAAAGATTGAGCTGTCCTTGGCTTGAATTTGTAAGGGTTAGGTATTCGAAGTCACTCGGCGTACGGGCGACTCGTTTTTCCGTGGGCGTTGTTGCCGGGAGCGGATTGAAGGCGATCGTCGTAAGCCTTAGATCGCCTGGCTTTGGGCTGGGGATGCCGCGAGTGTAGTCGAACTCTGCAAGCGCGCTCCATCGCTCTTCTTTTCGAGCGCGAATCTTAAGGGTGCCGAATGCTTGGGGTTCCAGCGTAGTGTGACTGAAGGTCTTTCCTTTGGTTGTTGTTATCCCCGCAAGTGAAAGATCCACCAGGGTTGTCGTGTCGGATTGGTCTCTAGGGTGGACAAAAAGGATGAGCTCATTTCTGCCCACCCGAAGAAAATCGTTGGCAGGGATGGTTAGTTCAATTGCTTCTTCGAGCTCTGAGGTGGCGGAGGAGTACGGAGAGTCTGTTCCGTATGACGGGAGCAGCGGCGATCGATAGAGTCTCTTCCCATTGAGGAACAGCGCTACAGCGTCACTGCAGTGAATCCATAGTGCAAGAGAATCAATCGGTAGCGGTCTTGGAATGGAGAATTGTTTCTTGAGCACCTGAGGAGGATTGGCGCTTGATTCCTGTGTGGGGAGTGTTCGCTGGATGGTTGTCTGAACGTCTTTCCGAGCCACTCCGAATGGTGAGAACCCAGCGGTCCACTTGATCGTAGAATCAAGCGATTCAGCGTGCCATACCCTTTTCTCGAGTGGCGTCTTCCCTAAGTCTGATGCGTATTGCCAAATACTTTGAGGCGCAACGAAGGTGTATTTTTCCAAGATCGGAATCGCAACCTCAAAGGCGAGTTTCTTGGCTGCAGAGCTGACGGCGCCTCCTCTCTCTCTCGGATCAGTTCCGTCGAGTGTGAAGTAGACCTCGTTTTCGACGGAGGCGATGCGAAACGGTTCATCCTTCTCAAGGGAGCCACTGATTGGGAAAATGCGCGGAGCTGGGATTCTAGGGTAGAGATTGGCCTTTCGGAGTTGATCCAGAACAATGCTGCCTCGCTGTGGGAGATAAGTTTCTACAAGCCAGTCGCGCTCTCTTGTCCAATCCGAAAGTTCTTGGGGTGATTCAAACTGATCATCTCCCCATCGGGCCGATTCAGCGATGATCGCCGACTGCACCTGATCTGCCCAGTGGTGATATCTCTCTCGCATCGCGGAAAGACTAAGGGCGCCTTGATTGAAGAAGTGTTTGTGGACTCGGTCTGAGAAATCTATTTGATACTCTCGAACGCCACGGAGTGTGAAGTGGGGTTCGGTCGCGCCGGACCGCATGGCATCAGCATGAGGCGCCTCATAATTGAGAGGGGATCGCGAACGATTGTTGCCCATCGTGATTTCCATATCCCAGGGATAGAATAGGAAACCCTTCGACGGTTTGCCTCGATACCATGCTTGCCAATAGTTCTTGTCTGGCCAATCGGCATTGCCGGTCCACATGTTGACTAATAAGTAGTCGATATAGTGTTCTATGTTTAGGGTTTCTGGAAATTTGTCGCTTCGGACGCCTGCTGGATCCTTACCTTGAAGGGTGAAATAGCTGGGGAGGTCCCTAACTCTGCTGATCCGAGTGCTCGTGTTCCGCCAAGCTTCTGCGCTACCCGCTTTGGCCGCGCCGGTATTCAGAGCGTCCCAGTCGATTGCAGACCCTCCTCGGTAGCTTGAGGAAAAATGTTGATCGGGACGTTCGCAAAGATTGTAGAGCCCCCAGTAGGCTCCGTTGAGGTAGAGGTGAATGAAGCGTCCCCGGGCTGCCGGTTGCCCCATTGCCAGGGTTGTACGACGGCCAAATTCGTCGCGGATAAATTGTTCGCTTCCTTTCGCATCCGCCCATGAGTAGCCATCATTTCCCCCCGCTCTGAGGATGAGCGATTCGAACTCTTTGGCCGAACCGAATTCGTTGAAGAGATCCAGTCGAAGTTTGGTTTCTCCGTAGGCTCTTCGAAATCGAATTCTAAACGAATGTTTTCTGGTGACGGTCGGGTTTCGAAACCAGCCGCCCTGAATCCTTAGCCCGGCATTAATTTGATGGGTTTTGCCGTCGGCAATCCATTCCATTGAAATGGGGCGTTCCCATTCTCTTCCGTGTTTATTGGGATTGGCGTAGATCCCCTTTTCTTTCCCAAAGAGCAGGTCTAGATCGGTTGCCATCGAGAGGGTGGGCAAGGAGCGAAGGGCTGGGGTAAGGCGGTGCTTGTACTTTGGGTTTTTCGTTATCCGAGGATCCATTTCATAGTCCGCAGGCATGTCTGCCCATTCTTTCGGGAAACCATCAGGCTGCTTTTGCCCACCCACCTGGTCCGGGAAGAGATAGGAATGGGTTACGACGGGTCCGCTGTGGCCTTGGCTGATAGCGAGCGCTCGGACAATTGTTGGCTTCGAAATGTGAATAGGCTTGCTGTAGAGGGTGCCTTTGTTTTCAGTCGGGGCACTTCCATCGGTTGTATAGCGGATGGTTGTATCAGGCTGGCTAGAGTTCAAGGAGAGCTCGATGGGCTCTTGATAGAGCCCCCGTTCTAAGCTGAAGCGAAGGGAAGGGGAAATCACTTTGGTTTTTTTGGCGGTGTTCTGCGATCCCGGGGTTGGAGACTCAAGAATTGCAAAGCTGGGGCTTGCCTCCGGCTTGGGGATGCTCGAGGCCGTTCTAGGGCGTCCGAAACTGAACCCTGGAATTTGTTTGGGATATGCCGGGGAGAATTCTTGAACGACCGATCCGGAATCGCGTTCGACGAGTGCCAAGTACTCTCCGTCAGAAGCGAGTTTGAAGGGGATGTGGAATGGAGGGTTCAACCGTTCCGTTGATTTTCCAGAGGCAAAAAGAAGCACTCTTTCTCCAGGGGCCAGGGTAAAGGACGGGAGTCGAAACTTATCGAGTGTGATCGGATCATCAGTAACGAAGTAGTTTCGAATATCGATTCGGTTTTTACTCGGATTTTCCAGTTCGATCCAATCCGGGTAGTCCCCGTCATCATCGGCAATCGTGTTGAGGTTGGAGGCACAGAATTCTGTAATCGTCAGGTGGATTACCTTCGGCTCTTCCCCAAAGATGAGATCGATGGTCGAGATCCAGAAACAAAGTGTAACGATAAGTAACAGGAATCGATCTAGTCCGAGAGCTGATTTGTTCACAATGGCGGTTCGTTCAAGGGGAGACATTAATGATGAAATCGAAATCGCTCAATAACATTAGATCGGATGGCGTTGGTGTGACTTTAGTCGGCTAGATCTCAAGAAACCGTTGATATGACCCTGCCTGACAGGATTCTTACATTTCTCTTACTTCGAAATGACCAAGTCTCTGGCAGAATCGGTTAGTTTGGTCCCTGGGGAGATAATCCCGTTTCAACGATTGAAGAAGAATAAAGGAAAGACTTATGATGAGATTCATGCCGTTAAAGAGACTATTGCTCGTGTTGCTCCTGGGGTGGGTAGGAGGTGCGCCTGGGCTGATGGCTAAACAGGTCGCGCTTGAGGTATCGATGCCTCACCCCGTCCTCTTGGCCAACCAGAAGCAGACAACTTACTTGAAGGTTGGAATGACAGGATTTCGACTTGCTAGCAAAGAGGCCCGGCCGCCTGTCAATGTGGCAATCGTTATGGACCGGTCTGGATCTATGTCAGGTGAGAAACTTGATCGTGCAAAGGATGCTGCGAAGGAAGCGATCAATCGATTGAGTAGCCAGGATATTCTTTCTTTGGTGGTCTATGATTCGGCGGTTGATGTGCTTGTGCCGGCTACGAAGGTGGGCGACAAAGAATCATTGCGGAAGCGCGTCGATGCGATTAGGTCTGGGCATTCAACTGCCTTGTTTGCAGGGGTTAGCAAAGGGGCTGCGGAACTTCGGAAGTTTTTAGAACTCGAGCGAGTGAACAGGGTGATTCTCCTTTCCGATGGCATCGCTAACCAGGGGCCAAGTAGTCCCTCTGAATTGGGAGAGCTAGGTGCGTCTCTTATTAAGGAGGGAATTTCAGTAACGACGATTGGCCTAGGATTGGATTACAATGAGGATCTGATGGCAAAACTGGCTGATCGGAGTGATGGTAACCATGTGTTCGTTGAGCATCCTAATCAGCTTGTGGCCGTCTTCAATGAGGAGTTTGGTGATATCCTTTCTGTGGTGGCACAGGAGATCTCGGTTCGAATCATGACGGCTCCAGGGATTCGTCCTGTGCGAGTCCTTGGTTGGGACGCCGATATTTCAGGGAATGAAGTGCTCGTGCCGATGAATCAAATCTATAGTGATCAAGAGAAGTATGTAATTCTAGAAGTCGAAGTCCCTTCTACTAGGGCCAATGAGAAAATTGATGTTGCTACGGTTGAGATCGCTTACACGAACATGGAGACGGCATCTCAAGATCGACTTTCAGGGGCTGCAGGGCTAAGTTTTTCTGAATCCAAGCAGGTTGTTAGTAACCAGCTTAATCGAGGTGTTATGATTTCTTGTGCCACTCAAATTGCCACGGTTAACAATGCGGCGGCAACTCGATTGCGTGACGAGGGTAAGGTTGAACAGGCTCGGCGAATTTTGACGGATAATAGCCTCTATCTTCAACAGACCGGACGTGCGCTCAATTCAGATTTTCTGCTGAATTACGGATTCTCGAATCAATCGGATGCCCTGAATCTTGATGAGAAGAATTGGAAACGCCAACGAAAGATGATGCGCTACAGCCAGCAGATCAATGCCAAACAACAGAGCTCAGGGAACATCAATGCGCGGCAAGTCGATGAGAATGCCTCATCTCAAACGGGCCTTACTCAAGGAAGACCCAGCGGGAGTCAGCAATCAGTCAATGGGCCTCCGACCCCTTCTTCCAAGGGGCCTAAGTTGCCCTAGGTTCTGAGGACGCTATGAAATTCCGCCTGCTCGCGCCATTTGCGCTCTTGGTTTCGTTGTCTATCTGTTTGCTTCTCTGGTTTGGAGTGCGATTGGCGAACGATGAGCAGCGGCGCGTGCAGGAGGATCTTCGATCTTTGCAACTCAGTCGCTTGACTGAGGTAGAGAAGCGCCTTCAAGAGGGGATGGCTAGGATTGGGATCCGTGTGAAGCGAGATCTTGAATCGTTCGCGACGCCGGTTGATGAGTGGGCCCGACAGATGGCCCGGAAGAACCGGTTCATTCGGCAAGTCTTCGTCTTGGATACAGATCAACGCTTTATATTTCCGAGCCCGACAGCGGAGCTGATGGAACGAGAGCAGGATGCGTTACTGCGAACGAGATCAATCTGGAATAGCGGGATTGAGTTTGGCCGCTCGGATGAGTCAAGTAGGTTGGGAACGGAAACAGAGGGGTGGCATACCTGGTTCTGGGACACTGGATTGCAGTTCCTTTTTTGGCAGATTCAAGAGAATCAAGATGTCCTCTGTGTCGAGCTGGATCGGGTCGCCGTGTTTGCTGAATTGATCGCTGCCTTGCCAGCGACTGACAGTCTTGATGGACGGCTTGGCGACGAATTATTCGTTCTTTGGAACGAGCGACAACGAGAGATCTATCGGTGGGGAGACAATCGGGAGCTGATCGGTGAGGCTTACGTGTCCCTTCCCCTCGCACCGCCGCTGACGTCTTGGGAGGTTGCGTTGTATCTTGGGGACAAGGATGTCGAGGGGAGTTATGGCAAGAGTGTTCGGTTTAATTTCATTTCGGGATTCTTGCTCCTGGGGCTCGGTGTTGGCTTTGTTGGGGTGTATATCTATCGGGAATACCTTCGGGAGCTTCGTGAAGCTTCAACCCGCTTGACCTTTGTGAATCAAGTTTCTCATGAGCTGAAAACTCCTCTCACCAATATTCGCTTGTATTCGGAGCTCTTAGAGGGGCAGTTGGATGCGGAGAATGAGCGTGCTAGACATTCTTTGGGTGTCATCCAAGGGGAATGCCGGCGATTGAGCCGCCTGATCAAGAATGTTCTTTCGTTTGGCCGTCAGTCCAGAGGGGTGGTTCGGTTGAAGCGTGTTTTGATCAATGTTGATGATGTGGTTGAAAGTGTCATGGAGGGGTTTTTGCCCTCGTTAACTGCGATTGGGATTCAACCTCAATTGAATCGTGGAATTGGCACGCTATGTATGATTGATCGCGATTTGCTTGAGCAAATCCTTGGCAACTTGATTGCCAATGTGGAGAAGTATGCAGCGGATGGTGAAACCCTGGTGATTACAACGTGTCTTGATAGAGCATTTGTCGTGATCGAAGTTGCCGATGGGGGAAGCGGGATCCCGCGTGATAGGGTTGAGTCAGTTTTTGAACCCTTCTATCGGCTTAGTAATCGAGTGAGCGATGGCGTTGCTGGGACAGGGATCGGACTGACGATCGCTCGAGATTTGGCACGGAGCCATGGGGGGGATCTTCGAGTGCTCCCATCTGAGACGGGGGCTCGGTTCGAATTAAGCTTGAGCGTAGAGGAAGGAGCGAGTGTCGAATGAAGGTGTTAATTGCTGAAGATGATCCCAATACCTTAAACGGGTTAGTGAGTGTTTTTCGGGATGAGGGCTATGAGGTCTCTGCCGCTTCTGATGGCGAAGAGGCGGTATCCTTGTTTTCACGAGAACGTCCGCAGATCGTTTGTTTGGACGTGATGATGCCGAAAAAGAATGGCTATGACGTCTGCCGATCGATTCGGGCAGAGAATCCGTCAGTTCCGATTCTGTTCATCAGTGCTAAGTCAGAAGAAATTGACAAGGTGCTCGGGCTGGAGCTTGGGGCGGATGATTTCATTGTGAAGCCCTTCGGTGTCAAGGAAGTCATGGCTCGAATTCGGGCGATTACTCGACGATGTTTTGCAGGAGGACAGGGGCGCGACTCACTGCCAGCTGAGGAATTTCTCATCGGGGATCTTCGTGTGCTTGTGGGAGAATTGAAAGCCATTCGCGGTGATCGCGAAATCGAGGTGGGATTGAGGGATATACAGATTTTGCAGTTTTTCTCCGAAAACCGAGGTCGAGTGCTTACACGTGATCAGATTTTCGACCGTTGCTGGGGAGAAAACTATTTTCCACAGAGCCGTAGCTTAGATCAGCATATTTCGCAGCTTCGCAAGCGAATCGAGCTAGATCCAAAGCATCCCCTTATCATTGAAACTGTTCACGGCGCTGGCTATCGGTATTCTTGATCTGCCCGGTTTTTGCTACTCGGTTCGATCAATGCAAAGATTTCTAGAATTCTAGTGAGAAGGCTCCTTAACGATTCGGGTTGAACGGCTCGCTGACAGTTGACGAGACGCAAGATGGCGGAGCCTGTCCGAGGTGGGGCCGTTCTGTCGCTCCCTTTTGCTGATGAGGGTGGGCAGTCGTTAGTCTCTCAAAAGAGTGTCGAACGTGGAGCCCTGGACTCATTAGCCATTAATCCAGAATCAATTGAACGCCAAGGGCTAGAATCCGTCGACTATCCCAGCCGCTTTCTTCCAACGGGAAGTCCCCGCATCCGTGCCAATTCCAATCCTTGCCGGTAGCCCCTGGAAAAGGCCTCCAGCCGGGGTTCATGTCACCGGATACTTTTTTAATTGTCGGTTTGATACGGGAAATGGGGGGCGGCTTAATTCTGGTTGAACTGTCTCTTATACACATCTGACGCTGCCGACGAGCGATCTAGTGTAGATC
>CAJXVR010000203.1 GCA_913061285.1 uncultured Verrucomicrobiota bacterium
AGGCTGAAGCACAAGAAACGTGGCTTGAGCGGTCAGTGCAGTTCGCTGATTCTGCGGGCGCCTCTGCGATTTGCCTCATTCCCACGAGGCATGATAGTGGTGCCATGCAGTCTGCTCTCCTATGTGGAGAGATGCAGCCAACGAGACTCGGTCAGTTAGAGCGAGCATTTGATTTCGCAATCGTGAATTCAAAGGCGCGAATTTTCGCCGATCTCTGGGATCTCACTCAATTTAGTCGCTGTGAATTCTGTTTTGAAGCACGCCGGGCCCGATTGGATCAGATGAATCAGAAGCAAATCATTTTGCCGACGATCGAGTGCGCACGTTGCCATGGAGCTTCCTAGGAGGAATTATGATGTCGTCGTTATTGGCGCAGGCTTTGCCGGTTGCCTCATGGCGATGATTTGCCGGCGCCTTGGAAAATCCGTTCTTCTCGTCGAGCGGGGTGTTCATCCTCGATTTGCGATTGGCGAGTCGACCACTCCGTTGACCAATCTCATTCTTGAGGAGATCGGTCGTGAGTTTTCATTGGATTTTCTTCGAGATCTATCGAGCTGGGGAAAATGGCAAGCCCGGTACCCCAAGCTGCCTTGCGGACTGAAGCGTGGGTTCTCCTTTTTTCATCACGAGCGAGGGCAAGCGTTTCGAAGGCGGCGTGATCATCAATCCGAACTCTTGGTCGCGGCGAGTCCTTCGGATGCGTTGGGAGATACCCATTGGTATCGTGAGTCGCTCGATCAGTTCTTAGTTGAGAAAGCCAAAGAGTTGGGCGTTGACTACGTCGATTCGACTTCAATGGATGAGCTCAAAGAATCCCCGGAACATGTAAGACTCGTTCTAGATCGAAGAGGGGAAAGATTGCGGGTTGACACAGGCTTCTTGATCGACGGATCGGGCCCCCGAGGGGCTCTCTTTCGGATACTATCGCTTGGAGAAGAGAGTCTCGAAGGCCTGCCCTCGACTCGAGCTATCTTTGGACACTATCGAGATCTTCCTCGGTGCGCTCAGAGGGCCGAGTTTCAGTTGGCGCAGACATCCCCATATCCTATTGATGACGCGGCTGTTCATCATCTCTTTGAGGGGGGATGGTTTTGGACGCTTCGTTTCAATAATCGTATTTCGAGTGTGGGTGTCGTTGCTCGGTCAGACTATTCTGGATGGTCAGCGGGGGAGGACGTCTCGAGTTGCTGGCAACAAATGTTAGCCGAGTTTCCGACGATTGGTGGCATTGTAGAGTCGGCACGTTCGGTCGGTGAATTGAAAGGAATCGACCAAGTGCCGTTTTGTAGTCGGCGGGTCAGTTCCTCCCGTTGGGCACTTCTGCCTTCGGCGGCTGCATCCATCGACCCACTCTTTTCGACGGGCTTTCCTTTGACCTTGCTTGGTATTGTCCGCTTGGGGCTGATTTTCCGAGAGTCCTGGGGTAAGGAGGACTTTTGCGGGCGATTGCAGGCGTATTCCCGCAAGACGCTAGTTGAGGCGAGGCGGGTTGCTCGCTTGGTTGGGTTAGCCTATCGAGTAATGGGGCGTCCGCGACTCTTTAGAGCGGTGAGTAGTCTCTATTTTACTGCTGTGAGCTTTGAGGAGACGAAACGTCGCCTTCGTCAGGTGCCCATTGATAGTGCCTTTTTGTTAGGGGATCATGCCGACTATGCTCTTCGGATTGATCGTTGCCTTGCGGTCCTTGAGACGATGCTTGATCGAGAGATTCGGAGTGAGGAAGGAGAGATCGGAGTCGAAAGGGTTATCCAGGAGGCTGTTGATCCGTTCAATGTGATCGGTATTGGCGCGGCACCTTGCATGAACTGGTACCCAGTAGAGATCGACGCACTTTTTGCCTCGAGAGGGAAACTCGATGCCTCACATCGAGAGATTCGATCAATGCTACTAAGTGCGGGTGTTGACCCAGAAATGCTTGCTGGCTTTTGACGAGGTGCTGACCTTGCACTTGCGGCCCTATCATTGAGAGACTAATTTACGTCTATGAAGAAGCTTTGGGTGTTAGTGTTGTTCTCCTTGTTGGTTTCCAGTGTTGCTCCCCAAACGCGGGGAGCGGACGCTGATAGCGGAGCGACTGTCACGGAGGGAGGCGTTCATGTCATCCCTATTCGTGACGATATCATGCCTCCGGTTCTCTATGTCGTGCGCCGCGGGATAAAAGAAGCCATCGCTGCGGAAGCGAGAATGGTCATCATCGATATGGAGACCAACGGTGGACGAGTAGATACGACGGAGGAGCTCATCGAAATCCTTGATCGTTTTGATGGAAAGAAAGTGACCTTTGTCAACAAGAAGGCCTTTTCTGCTGGGGCCTTTATTTCGGTGGCAACTGAGGAGATTTATATGGCTCCTGGGAGTGTCATCGGTGCCGCGGCGCCGATTCTTATGGCTCCCGGAGGGACAGGGGTTGAAGCCATGCCAAACACCATGGAGGTGAAGATGACATCAGGAATCAGTGCTCTCGTGCGGGCGAATGCGGAACGGTATGGGCATAATGTTCAGGTGATCGAGGCCATGATCGACAAGTCTAAGGAACTGAAGGTCGACGATCAGATTCTGTGCGAGAAGGGACAGATTCTGACTTTGACGAACACGGAAGCCGAGAAAGAATACGGGGAGCCAGCGAAGAAATTGCTGTCAGCCGGGACGGTTGAAGACCTCGCAGCGCTCTACGAGATCTTGGGAGTCGCTTCTTCAGAAGTAGTGGTTGTCGAACCTTCAGGGACGGAACAATTGGGGGCGTGGATCAACCGGATCAGTCCCGTGCTTCTGATGATTGGGATTATTGGCCTCTACCTCGAATTTAAGACTCCGGGATTCGGTTTGCCTGGGATTGTGGGTTTAACAGCGTTCGTTATCTACTTTCTTGGTGGTTACATTGCTGGGTTATCAAGTATTGGATGGGGAGCCGTGTTTATTATCGGCTTGTTACTGTTAATTGTGGAGATACTCCTGATTCCCGGGACGATCATCGCTGGACTCGTTGGTGCGGCGATGATGTTAGGGGCCATTGTAATGGCCTTAGTTGATTGGGATCCGACCCTCCCTGCCTATACGGCGCCTACGATAGGTCAGTTTGCTTTGCCGATGCGATCACTCACCGTAGCTCTCTTAGGGTCTCTAGGGTTTATTGTTTTGATTGGAAGATATCTGCCAGAAACATCCTTCTATCGTCATATGGTTTCGGAGAGTGTTAGTGGGGGGCAAACGGAGAAGGACTTCATTGCGCAGCAGGATAGTCGTCTTGGAAAGACTGGGATCGTTGTATCGGCTCTGCGGCCCGGAGGGAAAGCGAAGTTTGGAGATGAAACGATCGATGTTGTTTCCCAGGGAGAGATGATCGAAGAGGGAATCGATGTGAAGATTATTGATTTCAGCGGCCGTGATGCGGTTGTGGTAAGTATTTAGGGCCGGGCGAAGATGGAATAGAAGTAGTAAGGTAATGGAGAGGTTCGCAAAGAGTCCGCCTGCTGCTTCACTGGGCCATACTTGATAAAGTGGCCCACCTGTTGCATATTCTTTATTCGTGTTTCCTATCGGTTCCGAGGTGAGCTCAGTAGATAGGGCTAAAATGTCGCATTTCTGATAAGTGGTGAATTAAGGGTAGATGCCGGTTGATTTCGGGAATTTGGCGAGCTTTTTTTATTAGTTTCTCATTGTGAATAACCTTTCAATAACTCGTAAAAGGTTGTCCTGGCTCGGTAAGTCGAAATCGCATACAACACTTCCATTCAGTTCGAAGTTGTTCGGGTTTCTAGGGGAATTTGTCGTTTGTTGAAGTTGGTTTTATGTTAGGGCATAATTTGTAACTATATGATGATGAGTGGTTTACGCGTTAGATATTGTGCCTTTGGTCTTGCGGTCACGCCGTGATTGCGAGGGGCGAGTCAGGACTGGAAATTATCCAAGTCACTGATATCGCGAATGTTACCGAAATGTGAATTAGTTAGGTGAATAAAGTTTAAATTTTGCGGGAAATAGGGTCGAACATGTTGGTGCCGTCTGAAGCAGAAGAATTGTGGGGGTCCGTTCGTAAAGTGTTGAAATCAATGCTGAACGATGAAATCTACAGCCTGTGGTTTGCTCCGATTCGAGCTGTTGAAGTCACTGAGGCTGAAAAATTAGTTTTGGAGGTGCCAAACGATTTTTGTGAGGTTTGGATCCGGGACAATTACACTGGATTGCTCACGGATGTGGTGCTTCAGTGTGCGAAGAAGGCGATGGCGATTGATTTTGTTGTGGCCCCAGTTTCAAGAATGGGCACTGCGAATGTCGAAACGAAGGAAGTCCCTATGCCTGCTCCGGCAGCGGCTCCCCGAGTAGGGGGGCGGCGAAGCAAAAAACGGACGGTCGAGCAGTTTAACCCCAATTACACGTTCCAGACCCTTGTTGTGGCAAAGAGCAATGAGATGGCCCATAGCGCCACAATTGCCGTCGCTCAGGCTCCCGGGAAAGCTTATAATCCTCTGTTTATCTACGGCGGTGTTGGGCTAGGGAAAACTCACCTCTTGCACGCTATCGGGCATTATGTGGCAGAGCATCAAGAAAATGCGAATGTCGCCTATCTTTCCTGTGAAAAATTCACGAATGAGTTCATTGATGGGCTGCAAAACAATCAATTGATGCGCTTTCGGCGCAAATACCGTCAGACAGATGTGTTGCTGTTGGATGATATTCAGTTCCTGTCGGGAAAAGAACGTATCCAGGAGGAGTTTTTTCACACTTTTAATGCTCTCCATGAGGCGCACAAACAGATCGTGATTACCTGTGATCGACCCGCATGCGAAATTGCTGGTTTAGAGCAACGCTTGGTCTCGCGTTTTGAATGGGGATTGGCGACGGATCTGCAACCACCGGATGTTGAAACCCGTTTGGCCATCCTAAGGAAGAAAGCAAAATCTCTCGGGGCGGATCTTCCGAAGAATATTCTGGAATTCTTGGCTGACCGCATCCGAGCCAACGTGAGACGCTTGGAAGGGGCGCTTATTCGGGTGGCGTCGTACTCTTCTTTGACCGGTCGTGAGTTGACCGTCGATGTGGTAGAAAATCTCTTGCGAGACGTTTTGCAAGAGGAGGGAAAGACGACATTGACGATTGGGGTGATTCAGAAACGCGTTGCTGGACACTTTGATATTCGTTTGGCCGACATGTCTAGCCGACGACGCCCTGAGAATATTGCCTTTCCCCGGCAGATCGCGATGTTTCTCTCTCGCCAGTTGACTCCCAATTCACTCAATGCGATTGGAGAGGCCTTTGGAGGTCGAGACCATGGGACGGTGTTACATGCTTGTCGCTTGGTCAAAGACCGTATGGATACGGATCAAAATATTCGCCAGGTTGTTTCCTACTTGGAGAAGCAATTGCAACGCTGAACAATGCTTTTAGGCTCTCTGGAGCCTAAGAATGGTTTGTTCTCCAGCCATGTCTTTGATCGAAGTTAAGGGCTTGTCGAAGACCTATCGTTCCTTCAAGAAAGCCCCGGGGTTTTCGGGGGCGATCAAGGGCCTGTTTCGACGGGATTACGAAGTGATTCCTGCGGTCAAAGCCGTTTCCTTTAACATCGAGGCAGGCGAACTCGTCGGTTTTCTTGGTCCCAACGGTGCAGGGAAGACCACGACGCTCAAGATGCTTTCCGGGCTACTTTATCCCACCGACGGATCTGCGAATGTCATGGGCTATGTTCCATGGAAGCGTCCTGACGGTTATCGCCGGCAGTTTGCTTTGCTCCTTGGCCAAAAGAATCAGCTTTGGTGGGATCTACCGGCATATGAATCTCTCCTCCTCAACGCCAAAATCTATGGGCTCGCGAAGGATGATTTTGAGAAGACCGTTGATGAATTGACCAATCTTCTCGATGTCGCGTCAAAGCTTCGGGTGATGGTACGAGAACTTTCGCTCGGGCAGCGAATGAAGTTTGAACTCATTGCGTCGCTTTTACATCATCCAAAACTTCTACTGCTCGATGAGCCAACGATCGGCTTGGATGTTGTTTCTCAGAAAACGGTTCGAGAGTTCCTGAAAGACTACAACCGGAATCGGGGGACGACGATGATGCTCACGAGTCACTATATGGCTGATATTCAGGCACTTTGCGAGCGGGTTATCATCATTGATCAGGGGCAGCTCACTTTTGACGGCGAGCTATCTGCCGTGGTCGATCGCTTTGCAGATCACAAAATCGTGACGATCCAATGGGATGGGGTGGTTCAGCAATCTGATAGGTGGTTCGGTCAACTTGGCGAGGTTGTAGAACTCGAAGAGGGCAGAGTCAAACTTAAGGTTTCCCGGGCGAAAGTCATCACAGCATGTAAGCAGCTACTTGAGACAATACCGGTCAGCGATATCGATATCAGTGAGCTGCCTATCGAGGAAGTGATTGGTGAAGCCTTTAAGGGCGAGACCTCTAAGTAAACGCGGGGTGAGCCCCGGCGACTACCGCCTATCTCTTAGCCTTCGCGTTGACGAACCGCTCCATGCGTTCCATCGCGATTTCAAGTTGATCGAATCCGGTGGCGAAGCAACAACGAAGGAATCCTTCTCCAGATTCGCCAAAGGCGCTCCCGGGAACACAAGCGACGCTCTCGCTTTGTAGCAACTGCAGAGAAAACTCTTTGCTCGTCAATCCCGTAGATTCGATGGACGGAAAAGCATAGAACGATCCTCGGGGGAGATGGCAATTCAGCCCCATTGCATTCAGCGACCGAACGACGAAATCACGTCGAAGTCGATAGGCTTCCTTCATTTCCATAGCGGCGGCTTCTCCGTTTCTTAGAGCTTCAAGAGCAGCGTCTTGGCCAGTAATGCTCGCACAAAGCATGGAATACTGATGAATGCGAAGCATGGCCTCGATGATTGGTTGTGGGCCACAAGCGTAGCCAATCCGAAAACCAGTCATAGCAAAGGCTTTGGAAAGGCCGTGAAGAAATACGGTTCGCTCCTTCATGTT
This sequence comes from uncultured Verrucomicrobiota bacterium, assembly GCA_913061285.1. Classification (GTDB taxonomy): domain Bacteria; phylum Verrucomicrobiota; class Verrucomicrobiia; order Limisphaerales; family AAA164-E04; genus UBA2970. The sequence continues at coordinate 6,947 of CAJXVR010000203.1, forward strand.
TGGAAGCGATGCAATCGAGATGTGTTTTCCTTCGAAGGTTAGCTCAGCGTAGATTTCATCAGCGATAATGATCAGATCCTCTCTGATTGCAATTTTTGCAATCGCTTCGAGTTCCTTGAGACTGAGTGTTCCTCCAGTTGGATTGGTTGGGAAATTGAGAATCAGAACGCGGCTCTTCGGGCTGATAGCCTTTTCGATAGCATCCGGCGAGATGGCGAATCGGTCTGATTCGGTGCAGGTGATCGCCTTTGGTTTTCCGTGAACCATCGTGATGCTGGGGCTGTAGCTTACGTAGCACGGTTCATGGTAGAGCACTTCGTCGCCAGGGTTCACCAAGGCGCGCAGGGCCAAATCGAGCGCTTCACTCACCCCAACGGTGACCAGGATTTCATTTTCGGGTTGGTAAGCGATCGCGAAGTGTTTCTGAATATAGTCGGCCACGGCTGTCCGCAGTTGGGGCATGCCAAGGTTTGAGGTATACGAAGTTCGCCCACGTTCCAGGGCGTAGATCGCCGCTTCGCGAATGTGCCATGGCGTCGTGAAATCGGGTTCGCCGACGCCAAGAGAGATGACGTCGTCCATGCTTTGGACTAATTCGAAGTAATCTCGAATTCCAGAGCGAGGAATGGTTGCGATGTGTCGGGCGATCATAGTCTTGCGAGGTAGTATTTGGGAAATTTTGAAGAGGGTTCCCGCTACCGAATCTTCAGGACGTCCTGAAGCAAAAGACAGACGGGCACCCTGGGTGCCCTAGGCCGCCGCTTTGTCTGATTTGAGGAGATATTCGGGCTCGCCTAGTCCATCAACGAATTGGCGAGTCACTTTGATGCTCTTAATATCTTTCCTGCTAGGCACGTCGTACATGGTGTTCAGCATCAAGCGTTCGAGCATCCCACGAAGAGCACGAGCCCCCGTTCCTTTTTCGATGGCTTTTTGGGCGAGCCGCTGGAGGGCGTCATCGGTGAACTCTAACTCAACTCCTTCGTAAGCGAAGAGCTTCACGTATTGTTTCACGAGAGCGTTCTTAGTCGACTTGAGAACGGCGATCAACTGCGTCTCATCAAGCTCTTTGAGTACGGTATACATGGGGAGTCGGCCGATGAACTCAGGAATGAACCCGTAAGCAATAAGGTCCTCAGGTTCGACGTATTGTAGCGCTTGTGTCCCTTCGATCGCGTCGAGTTCCTTCTTGTCCTTTGCGGATCCAAAACCAAGCAGTTGACGTCCCAATCGGCGTTGGATGATCTTATCCAGTCCGACAAATGTACCGCCGCAAATAAACAAGATGTTCGTGGTATCAATGCGGACGTATTCCTGTTGAGGGTGCTTTCTTCCCCCTTGAGGCGGAACGTTACATACAGTGCCTTCGATAATCTTGAGGAGCGCTTGTTGGACTCCTTCGCCAGAAACATCTCGTGTGATGGAAACATTCTCCGTGGTGCGAGCTATTTTGTCGATTTCGTCAATGTAGATGATTCCCATCTCAGCTCGTTTCACGTCGTAATCAGCATTCTGTAGCAGCCTCAATACGATATTCTCCACATCTTCACCGACGTAGCCCGCCTCTGTGATCGTTGTTGCATCCACGATGGCAAAGGGCACATCGAGCGACTTGGCCAGGGTACTGGCAAGCAATGTCTTCCCTGAGCCCGTTGGTCCGATTGTGAGAATATTACTCTTCTCAATCATGACGTCATCCCAGGCAGGATCGTCGCCGGTGGGACGTGCTTTGCTCCCGATTTGCTCGATTTGTAGGCGCTTATAGTGATTGTGGACCGCTACGGCCAAGGTTTTCTTTGGGTAGTCTTGCCCGATGCAGAACTCATCGAGCGCGTCTTTGATTTCGACTGGGCGGCGTAGATTGAGCTTTTCTTTTGACTTCTTCGAGTCAGAGCCGAGTTCTTTGTCGAGGACGCTCTTGCAGACCATGACACAGCTGTCACAGATGTAGACCTGTGGGCCGGCGATAAGTTTGCGTACCTCGGCGTGAGATTTTCCGCAAAAACTGCAAAGTGTGAGTTGTTTAGCCCGGGCCATAGTCCTTAAGCCTCTTTGTCAGAAGAACCTTCGCTCGGAGCGATTTCCTTACGAGATTTCACGACATCATCAACGAGGCCGTATTCCTTTGCCTCTGCAGCGGTCATGTAGTTGTCACGATCACAGTCGACTTCGACTTCGCTCGTGGCTTTCCCCGTGTGGAGAGAGATAATCTCATTCAGGCGGGTTTTGAGGCGCAGCATATAGTTGACCCGGATCTGGACATCGCTGGCTTGGCCTTCCGCGCCTCCGAGCACCTGGTGGATCATGATATTGGCATTCGGAAGGGCGAAACGTTTGCCCTTGGTTCCACCGCAAAGAAGAACGGCTCCCATGCTAGCTGCTTGGCCAATACAATAGGTATTCACGTCGCAGGTTAAGAATTGCATCGTGTCGTAAATCGCAAGTCCAGCGGTCACACTTCCTCCGGGGGAATTGATGTAGAGGTGAATGTCCTTCTTTGGGTCGGACATTTGCAGGAAAAGTAGCTGGGCGATTATGACGTTTGAGACTTGATCATCCACAGGCGTGCCGAGGAAGACAATCCGATCTTTGAGAAGTCGCGAGTAAATATCGTAGCCGCGTTCTCCGCGTCCGGTTTCCTCAACAACGTAGGGCACCAAGTAATTGTTCACGGGTCCATTTGCCATCGTCTTGCGAAAACTATCCAAGGTCCAGCAGCGCGTCAAGCGTGCTTCGTGAACCTTGTTGCTTCCAGCGCTCCTTTCTCACTCAAGCCGTTATTTTTTAGGGGGTGAGGCAATGTTGTCTGAGAGGGGAAGTCGTTGCGCCCTTGCGTGTGGCCTTGGATATCAGCTTGTCATTTATTTGAGAATCCGGTTAGCTGGCGGGCTTGGGACGTTAAAGCGGGCTTTTATTGGCGTTGAAAAGCCTAGTCGTCCCTATTTCTCTAAGAATGAAAGCTAGTAATCCACATTGGCGTGAACGGGTCGTTGAACAGATGTCTTCTCAATTGACTGAGGAGCTGGATCAGTTCGAAACAGAGATTACCCTCAAGAAACAGGGCAAGCTTGACGATCGCGTGTTTGCTGAAACCCGCCTACGTCGTGGAGCCTACGGTCAACGTTACGACAATGGTCGCCGAAACGATGGTATTAAGACTCAGAAACTTGAGTTCCCTTGTGGGACATTGACTAAGGGGCCAGATACCGCTTGGGACGCACCAGGAATGTTGCGAATTAAGATTCCCTATGGCGGTCTGAATGCCCGGCAGTTGGAAGTACTCGGGGAACTGGCCGAGGAATACTCGGATGGCATCGCTCACGTGACCACAAGGCAGTGTATCCAGCTTCACTTTATCCATATTGACGATGCCCCCACGATTATGCGTCGTTTGGCGGCAGTTGGAATCACAACCCGTGAGGCTTGCGGAAACTCGGTTCGCAACGTCACCGCCTGTCCGTTCTCGGGAATCTGTTCGGACGAGGCCTTTGATGTGACCCCGTATGCGCACGCGCTCACTTACCACCTCTTAGGTCATCCTGATTGCCAAAATTTTGGGCGTAAGTTCAAACCAGCCTTCTCTGGCTGCAAAGATCAGCCCTGTGGATTGGTTAAGATGCACGATGTCGGATATATCGCGACGACGCGAGAGGTTGACGGCAAGGTCCAGCGTGGTTTCGAAATGTATGTTGGAGGGGGGCTCGGTGCTGTGCCGCGTCAGGCAAAGCTCTTGAGTGAGTTTGTCAGCGAGGAAGAGATTTTGCCCCTAACCCAGGCTGTAGCCCGCGTCTTCGGGCGTTTGGGTGAGAAGAAGAACCGCGGCAAAGCGCGAATCAAGTTTCTCGTGGACAAGCTCGGTATCGAGGAATTCAGTCGTCTCGTGTTCGAGGAACGTTCTATCATGGAGCCGGAAGCTTCTTGGACGAGCTACTTGGATGAGCTTGATATCAAGGATGAGAAACCTCTCCGTGACGCAGGATCGGACCTCGCTGGGAACGATGATCCAGAGTTCGCAAAATGGTGTGAGACGAATATTTATCAGCAAAAACAAGAAGGCTTCGTCGCAGTTATCCTCTCGCTGCCTTTAGGCGATATAACGGCGGATCAATTGCGATCTCTCTCCGATATTGCTCGGAAATATACGAACGAAACCATTCGGACGACCGTCGAGCAGAACATCATCTTACGCTGGGTAAGTAAGGCGGATGTTGCAGCGGTTTATAGTGACCTAAAGGCGGCCGAATTAGTGATCCCTGGAGCTGGGACGATTGTTGATGTGACCTCTTGCCCGGGGACAGATACCTGCAAATTGGGTATCTCATCGTCTCGAGGATTGGCCGCACAACTGCGAGAGCGCCTCGCTGAAAAGAGCGTTCATATGGATCAAGCCATTAAGGATCTTGTGATTAAAGTCAGTGGTTGTTTCAACTCCTGTGGCGGTCATCATGTTGCGGATCTTGGTTTTTATGGGGTTAGCCGCAGCATCAATAAACATTCGATTCCTCACTTTCAGGTCGTGCTCGGTGGGCAGTGGTCGCACAACGCAGGCGCTTACGGCTTGCCAATGGGAGCAATCCCATCGAAGCGGATTCCAGAAACGGTGGATCGCTTGACGCAGGCCTTTTTGGATAAGAAGGAAAAGGATGAGTCGTTCAAGGATTTTGTTGGCCGTATTGGGAAGGCCGAAATCAAGGGGCTGATCCAAGATCTGACTCAGGTCCCTACCTACGAGGAAGACCGGTCCTATTATAGTGATTGGAGCGATCCTCGAGAATACACGAAAGACGACATTGGCATTGGGGAGTGTGCAGGGGAAGTGGTGACGGCGTTCACCTTCGACCTGACTTCTGCGGAGCGAATGTTGTTTGAGGCTCAGTTGAAACTAGAGAAAGATGACTCACAGGGGGCGGCGATACAGGCATTCGATGCGATGGTGACTGCAACTCGGGGGCTTTTGCGTCTCAAAGTTCCTAATGTGGGGAAGGATACCGAGACCCTGGTTCAACAGTTTCGCACAGAATACTTCGACACGGAGCTGTTCTTTGATCCTTATGCTGGGGGTAAATTTGGCCAGTATTTCTTGGATGCGGCAGCGTCGCAAGGCGGGAGTGTTGATAAGGATTCCGCCCATCGTCAGATCGAAGAAGCGAGTCTTTTTGTTGAGGCCTGCCATGCGTGCAGTGGCCGGATGAGCGAGCAGCCAACCGCGGGCTAGGTGTTTCACGGCCGCATCGTTATGTTATGATTTACTTCGATGCGGCTGACTCCCATTAACTTATTTAATTAGAAAATGATGCTCTTTGAACTCTTTCCTTGAGCATCGCAGTTGAAAATTTTTATGTCTGATTCTTTTGATCTTCAACATGTCAATGTGAAGTTCTTCGTTAAGGACGCTGGCGCTATCAACCTCGAAGATGCGATCAACGTTTTCCATGCCTGGATTCAAGAGCAGAAACTTGATGACTTACTTATTGATGTTGCTGACTATCGCCACGTGCCCTCGGGACCTGGCGTTATCCTAGTAGGCCACAACGCTCAGTATTCATTCGACAATGCAGAAAGTAATCTGGGTATTCTTTACAATCGTAAGACTCCGGTCGAAGCCAAAGGGGCAGCGAATGTTCAGAAGGCCATTGAAAGGGCGCTCGAGATCTGTCGTCATCTCGTTGCTGATGATGCCTTCCGTGGTAAACTGGAGTTCGTTACGGACCGTCTGCAAATCATGATAAACGATCGATTGATCGGGGTTAATGACCAGGCGAGCTTTGAGCGTCTTCTTCCAGATCTAACGGCTGCCTTGGTATCGGTCTTTGGGGAACAAGACTACTCGTTCGAGCGGGCTAGTGATTCTAGGAAACGGCTGACGGTTTCAGTGGATGCCCCTCAAGGGATTGCCATCTAGTTATCGATTCATCTTTTCGAACACCTGACCTCTAACGATGGTCAGGTTTTTTTGTGCCGCTGCGACTGAATGAGGGAAGCTTGAGGCTGCGAGCGGTTCGTCGTTTTATGGTTGGGGTAGGCAATGAATCTGTGGGATCCTTGTTAAGAGAATGGTGAAGACGGATAACAAAGCATCACTGGTTCGAGCCTTCTTGGTGTGGATTCTGACGATCACCTTGATTGGTGTTGTTGGGTTTTGGTATGTCAGGAAGGAGCGGTTGCCTCAGGAAATCACTCTATTCACTGGAGCCGAGGGCGGGCTCTACCATCAGTTCGGTCTGGCATTGGAGGAGGTTTATGAACGTCAATTTGATCAGCGGCTTCGCGTCGTCTCGAGTCCAGGGTCTGCCGCCAACCGGGGAGCCCTGATCGATGGTCAGGGAGATGTTGCGATCATTCAGGCTGGGGCAGTCTCTTTGGAGGAGCTTGGGCTGCTAGGGGCTCTTTATCCGGAGATTGTCCACGTTGTGGTGAGACGTGAGTTGGACGTGTTTCAGTTGGATGATCTTGATGGAAAGCGAATGATTCTTGGGCCTTTAGGGTCTGGTATGCGTTTGAGCGCTCTTGAGATCTTGAGGGCTCACCAATTGATGGATGGAATCATAGAGGAAACCAATCGGTATTTCGGCGAGCTTCTCGCGGACGATACTGTCGATGGGGCGGTGGTGACCACTGGGATTTTCAATCCTGATCTCAAGGAAGTGTTGGGTTCCCGCCAATTCCGCCTGTTACCAATCCCGGCTGCAGGCGCGGTTGAGGCTCGGAATGCTCACCTAAAAAGCCATGTCCTTCCGATGGGGTTGTACGGAATTCCACATCCGGTTCCGGCTGAGAATCTGCCGACCCTGGCGACGACCGCCCTGCTTGTGGGGCGCGAAGATTTGCCGCCGGCCTTGATTCGAAACCTATTGACTGCCGTCTACGATGGTGGGCTTCATCATCGGTTTCCTGCGCTTTTCCGTAAAGATGCGGCGAAAGATCATGGTCCTACTTCATTGGTGGAGGAAGCTGACTTGTTCTTTAATCCGGCAGATCGTATTGGTCAGTTGGCGAATATCATGGAATCGATCGCGGCGTTTAAGGAACTGGCCTTCGCCCTGTTTGCTGGGCTCTATTTGTTGTGGGGGCGATTCCGGAAATTTGAGGAACGAGAAAAGGCCCATGCGATTCAGAAAGAGAAAGACCGATTGGACGAGATGCTGACTGAAACCCTCAGAATCGAAGAAGCGCAAGTCTCGGAGACGGATCTCGAGTCGCTTCAACGGATGTTGGATGAGGTGACACGAATCAAGTTGAAAGCCTTACGCCAGCTCACCCATGAATCCCTTAGGGGGGATCGTGTCTTTCTGATTTTTCTGACTCAGTGCTCCAGTCTCATTGGAAAGATTCAGGCGAAAATGGGACAAGTGTCGAAGTTTGGGCAAGAAGGGGGCTCCAAGGAGCGACAAGACTCTTAGTAAGTCTTTCGAAGGTGCGACGGTAGAATATTCAGCTCGGAGCGATACTTGGCGACCGTGCGACGAGCGATCACAATCTCCTTCTTGGCGAGTCGCCTGACAATTTCTTCATCTGATAGTGGCTTGGTCGGCTCTTCATCTTTGACCATATCATTGATCATGTCCTTCACGGTTGTGTTCGAGACGTTGGACCCTGATGAGGTTTGGATCGCCGAGGTGAAAAAATATTTCATCTCGAAGAGTCCTTGAGGGCATTGAAGGTATTTTCCCGAGACGGCGCGGCTAACCGTTGTTTCATGGACGCCGACAACCTCTGCGATCTGCATCATTGTCATAGGTTTGAGAAACGCGATTCCTTTCTCAAAAAACTCATGCTGCCTCTGGACGATCTCTTTTGCGATGTTCGTGATGGTCTGCTGGCGTTGATTGATGCTCTTGATCAAGAATTTCCCCGACCGAATCTTCTCTCGAATATATTCACGAAGCTCCGGTGAGCTTTCGGCTTTCGATAGCAGGTCCTTGTAGGTGTTGCTAATGCGAAGTTGAGGAATGTGATCGTTGTTTGTTGATATCGCGAAGGTGTCGCCATCCTTAGTGACAAACACTTCTGGGACGACATATTGCCTGTCTCTTATACACATCTCCGAGCCCACGAGACCTCTCTACATCTCGT
>CAJXVR010000204.1 GCA_913061285.1 uncultured Verrucomicrobiota bacterium
GAGAGGTCTCGTGGGCTCGGAGATGTGTATAAGAGACAGTTTGAAAGGCTTCGTTAGCCCGCTTTGCCTGATACCAGTAGACATTTCCAGGGTGATGGGCTGCTTCCTCGTCATACTTGCCAGCTTGATGTCCATAGAAAATGGGGCCGCCGAAAGCCGCTCCGTCAACGCTGTCCCCATCGCATCTTCGGGTCACATGCCGGCCCGTGAAAACGAATTCAAATTTACCTTCGCCTGGTTTGCCAAAGAGGGCTATCGAACAGTCTTCAAGGCCCTCTTCGTCGGTGTCCCAAGCCACTTGCTCAAAGACTCGCTCTTGGTATTCTGGGTTGTGGAGCCCGAGAAAGATTTGTTTGATGAGATCTTGCTGGTCTGGCGTGAAGTCCTCGCCAACTCTCGCTTTGGTGATGTGCCAATTGGCTGACACTTGGGATTGTTTTTTGTGCCCGAAGGGAAGGCAGATTTTTGAGTGTTGCTGTTCGTTGAGGCTCTTGTAAAGCGTGGTTACCAGGGATTCGGCGCTTTGGTGATGGGTTGGCTTATTTTCGGCTAGGGCAGAAAAGAGTGGGCTCGTTGCCAGTGCAGAGAGTCCCAGCGGGAGGCTAGCTGACTTAAGAAAGGCCCGGCGGTCAATATCCTTGGAACAGCAATGGTTTGCGAGATCGGTAAATTGTTGCGGGTTCATGAGTTTTTCAGTGGACGGATGCTCAATGTATCGGGGCCAACAAGGCTGCCTTTATGGTGCTAGACTATGGGGCCTTTGAGTTGGTTACGTTGGATTATCCTCTGATTGTTTCTCGGATGCGAGGCAAAATGGCTATCGGCGCCTGGGCTCGGCTGTTGAAGCCAGTGGAATCAGGTTCAGAGGAACAATGAATGTTCGGCAAATGGATTCAAAGGCACTACGATTGCTCTGTGAATAGTATTGAGTTTCAGGGACAGGCGCATTGTCCTTCGAAAATCGTCTGTGTGGGGCGGAATTATGTCGATCATATTGCAGAGCTTGGCAATGAGGTTCCTGATTCTATGGTAATCTTTATGAAACCGAACTCTGCGATCAACTCAGCGCTGTTTGCTGGCAACACGGAAAGTCATCACTACGAGGCGGAACTGTGCTTTTTGGTGGAGAAGGGGGCTTTTGCAGGCATTGGCTTCGGCATCGATTTAACGCGGAGGAAACTTCAATCGCGCCTCAAGGAAAAAGGACTGCCCTGGGAGCGCAGCAAAGCCTTTGATGGATCGGCCGTCTTTAGTGAGTTCGTTCCCGTGCCTCCTACGGAGAGCAGAGTCTCGTTTTCCCTTGAGATAAATCAACGAATCGTTCAACAAGCCGACGCGAGTCTCATGATTCATTCTCCTGCAACAATTTTGGAAGAAATAGGTTCCTTTATGTCTCTAGAAGATGGCGACATCGTCATGACTGGGACTCCAAAAGGGGTCGGCGTGATTCAATCAGGTGACCAATTCACGGGGCGCGTGCATGTTGATGAGCGTGAAGTGATTGTAGAAAACTGGGTGGCCCAGTAATCTTTTCGCGTCCAATGGGTGATTCGGAATCATATCTGCTTGAGTGAGTATTGGATTGAAATTGCGAATCGTCCTTGGGCCTACGTAGCACGATTTTCAGGGTTGGTAGAATTCTCGCTGCCATCCTGGCAAGGGTTTGGGGACGATGATGAAACAGGAAAAACATTCGAGTATGTTGAGTCGATTAATAGTAGGTATTCTGATTGTTGGTTTCGGTGCGAGTTCGGTAGCTCAGGCTCAGGAGGCTGGAAGTTTGATCGAATTTGCAACGGACACGTTCTTTGAGTTCGAAGATGCCGGTTCTGCGAGCGTTGAGATCGTGAGGAGTGGGGATTCTAGCGTTCCTGCATCGGTAGATTATTCGATTAACGGGGGCATTGCCATTGAAGGCGTTGATTTTGTTGGGCGATCCGGAACCTTGACCTTTGCTTCAGGCGCGGTTTCGGCAAGTTTTAGTGTCGATTTCATCGACGATGCGGATCCGGAGGGGAGCGAGCCGATAGAGCTTTCACTGCGCAACCCAAGTGATGGTAGTGCATTGGGCGCGATTGATAAGGCTCGTTTATTCATTCAGGACAACGAACGTCGCGGGACCTTGGTCGATTGGAGTTTTGATGGTGCCATTTCAACCCGAGATTTCGTGAGTGATCTAGCACTTTTGCCCGACGGGCGAATCATAGCATCAGGTGTGTTTAGTAGAGCCGGTAATCCAACGATCGACCGGGTATTACTGTTCGATATCGACGGATTTCGTGACCGCGACTTTGATATGGATGATGAGGTGCCGAATTCGCGGGTTGTGAGTTTGGTTGTTCAGCCTGACGGGAAGGTGATTATTGGTGGAGACTTCACTCAGATAGGAGACGTAGTGTCTCCTGGGATCGCACGTCTTAACCGGGATGGAACAATCGATTCCGGATTTGACCCCGGCGCTGGTTTTGATGGCGATTCTCGAAGTGTTTTTGAGATTGCATTGCAGGAGGATGGCAAAATCTTAGTAGGTGGCGTTTTCGACACGTTTGACGGTGAGAGGAGTCGATCCCTCGTTCGACTTAACGCTAATGGATCGATTGATCGCGGATTTGATTTAGGGGAGGGGATCGTGAGTAATGCGTCGGGCTTTTCGGGACCTTGGGTCTCTCGCATTCTGCCTCAATCGGATGGGAAAATTCTCATTGGAGGACAGTTTACTGAAGTGGGTGGTAGCGCCTATCGAAATGTCGCGCGACTGAATGCTGATGGATCGTTGGATCCATCGTTCGCCATTGGAGGTGGCCCTACGGGACCCGGGGCGAGCGTCGAAGCCCTCGCGCTTCAGGAGGACGGCGGAATTCTTATCGGTGGTGATTTCACCTCTGTCGATGGTCGCTCCCTAAACGGCATCGCCCGTTTGCTTGAAGATGGATCGGTCGATCCGTCCTTTCAAGCCGGCACAGGAGTTGAGAGCGTCGATCCGAATACCGGCTTTCCCGTAGCGGGATTGGTAACAGACATCAAGATTACGCCGGAGGGCAAAATCCTGGTCACCGGAAACTTTGAGACGATTGATGAGTTCGGTCGAAGAGGGATTGGTCGGCTGCTTCCGGATGGGACGCTCGACGGAAGTTTTGGTCCCTACTTTGGGACGACCTATCGAAACTCTGAAGGATACGAGGAGTTCGATGCGGTAACGGCCGTGGCCATTCAGGAAGACGGTAAGGTGGTTGCTGGGGCCATTTTCGATGGAGAGAACGGGGCGTTTCCTGGTCGCCTGCTTCGCTTGTTGGAGCGAAATGTTGTCGAGAATACAGTAGAGTTTGACTTTCCAAGTCTGTCCGTTGCGGAAGGGAGCGAGCCGCTCGAAGTGAATGTCATTCGGCGCGGGCAGAGCAATGAGGCCTTTACCGTTGATTACTTTGTGCTCGGTGGTAGCGCCCATGCCGGGGAGGATTTTGACTTAGTTGCGGGGACATTGTCGTTTGGTGCCCTAGAGACGGAAAAAGCGATTTTGCTCCCGATCATTGACGACGCGATCGCTGAGGACAACGAAACTCTTATATTGGCCATACGGAACGCTAGTGGTGGCGTAGCACTTGGTGACCCTCCGTCGACCATGATTCGAATCTTGGATCGAACGAGACCTGGCAACGTAGACTTCAATTTTGCCAATGTGTTTATTCCTTTTACGGGAGATCCTCTCTCGTTTCGTCCCGTGACAGATATCGTCATTCAGCCAGATCGTAAGATTGTCGTTGCCGGATACTTCACTTTTGTCAATGACACGGATCGGGCAGGACTCGTTCGGTTCAATCTTGATGGATCCATTGATACCTCGTTTGATCCCGAGGCGCCAGCGAACAACATTATTGTTGAGTTCGTTCAGATGGGGCTCCAGCCAAATGGCAACTTTATCGGAGGACTGCGAACTTTGAGTCAGTTGGGCGGCAGGGGAAATCAGATCACGGGCTTTGAATCTAATGTTACCTTTGCGACGACCCTCGCTGTGGGGGAAGATGGCAAGTTTATTGTTAGTGACAATTTACAAGATGCGGCAACCGGAGGGATTCTTGATGAAGTGGTTCGATTTAATGCCGACGGCACAATTGACAGCTCGTTCGTTCCGGCATCGCTCAATGACTGGGCGATCACCAGTATTGCTCAGGCGGATGGGAAGGTCGTTCTCGGTGGATTCTTTACGGATGTCAATGGCGTGGCCCAGAATCGCGTTACTCGATTGAAGGAGAACGGATCTCGAGATGATTCCTTTGACATTGGTTTGGGAGTTGAGGGGGTTGGGACACCAGTGGTTATCGCGCTTCAAGAACAGCCGGATGGCAAGATTCTACTCGGGGGTGAATTTTCGCTCGTGGATGGGTTCCCCCGAGACAACCTTGCCCGATTGAATGCTGACGGTTCAATCGATCCGAGTTTTGATCCTGGCTTGGGGACAGACGCTTGGGTTGAGACAATCGCTCTTCAAGCAGATGGTAAAATTCTTGTCGGAGGTGGTTTTGGGTTAGTCGATGGAATTGAACGTGCTGGGTTTGCCCGTTTGAATCCAGACGGAAGTTTAGATGAATCGTTTGATCCGGTGCTTTTCTTTCCCGAGGATCGGGTGGTCACAGCGATTGAAGTTCAGGAGGATGGGCAAATTCTTTTAGGTGGGACCTTCACCCGGGTCAACGGAGTTCCTCGAATTGGATTCGCTCGGATCAATGGAGACGATGCCGATAAGATTATCCCCCCGGATCCAGAACCTGAACCTATCGGAGTAACGACTCCTCCAAGCTTGCTTATCGAGGCATTACCTACAAGTGGCCTCGTTCAGCTCAGTTTCGATGCTGTCGAAGGGGCGGCCTATGAGATTCAGGTGGCGAGTCGCTTGGTTGGAGCGGAGACACTTTGGCAAACGATTGCAACCCTGCAGGCGACGAGTGAGCGCGAACGCTTCGAGGATGAGATCGGTGGCGAGGGTCAATCAGCGAGATTCTATCGAATTCTTGCGCCTTAGTTGTATTTTTCGCTTCAGATTGCCGTCGGAGCTTGCTCCGGAGGGAGTATCGAGCTGAGAATGGCTCTATGCAATCATGGACTGGAATAGGGGTTATGTCGGGCTCATCTCTTGATGGGGTCGATCTCGCGCTTTGCCAGTACTCATTGGATGAAGAGGGAGCTTGGTCGTTCCGAATCCGAGAGGTCGAAACAAGATCGTTTGACTCTCACTGGCAGCAGACATTGGCGGGACTGCATGCTAGAAGCGGGGCTGAGTTGGCTCGGGCGCATGTCGAGTTTGGCCATCTGCTGGGACGTTGGATTTGTGAGTTCCAGGAACGCATCTCATGTGCGGGGACGTTTGTTGCCGTTCATGGGCACACCGTTTTTCATCGTCCGGATCAGCATTACACCTTTCAGCTAGGGGATGGGGAAACCATTGCGTCCTATTGTGATTGTCCTGTTATTTCCAACTTCCGCGCGAAGGATATGGCATTGGGAGGACAAGGGGCTCCATTGGTCCCTTGTGGAGAACGTTCCTTGTTTTCTGAAACGGCGTGTTTCTTAAACCTCGGTGGCATTGTGAATCTGACGACGCCCACAGCAGCGTTTGATGTCTGCGTTGGCAATCAAATGCTTAATACTCTTGCTGCGCGAGTTGATTCGAAGTTTTCGTACGATCCCGAAGGGAGCTTGGCTGCGAGCGGGCGGGTTGATGAATCGTTATTACGGGCTCTAGGCTCGTTAGATTTTTTTTCCGTAAGGCCTCCAAAGTCACTAGGCCGCGAGTGGGTAGAGAAATATCTCCACCCGTTGGTGATAGAATCCTCCCGTTCAAACCAGGATCTGCTCGCGACCTTTGTCGAACATATTGCCACTGAAATTTCCCGGGCAGTTGTTGAATCGACTAGGTCTCCGGATCGCCTTCTTGCCAGTGGTGGCGGGTGCCTGAACGTGCATCTCGTCAGTCGGATTCGGTCGAAACTGGAAAAGTCCGGATTTTCCCTCGTGACCGCAGAGTCAGAGGAACAGGTGTTGTATAAGGAGGCCTTAATCTTCGGTTATCTCGGCTTACTAAACTTGCTTAGGAAGTCTAATATTGATGCCGCCCTAACCGGTGCCCGGGCTTCGTGTGTTGGGGGGAGCGTTCATTGGCCTTTGAATGAAGGACGTTTAGATCGTGATAATTTTTCTGTAATTGGACTAGGTAGGGATTGAAGGTGGTTGAGAGTAAATTCGTATTGGGAAATGAATAGTTTAATTATTATTGGGGCGATCCTCGTTTATTTTGCCATACTCTATGCGATTTCGTGGTACACCGGTAGAAATGCGAATGAGGCGGACTATTTTCGGGGGAATCGTTCTTCGCCTTGGTATGTCGTTGCCTTCGGAATGATCGGAGCATCTCTGTCCGGGGTGACGTTTATCTCAGTTCCTGGATGGGTGGGGACGAGCCATTTTTCGTATCTTCAAATGGTGGTTGGCTATTTGATCGGATATGTCGTGATCGCTCAAGTGCTCATCCCACTTTACTACCGAGAGAATCTCACATCGATCTATGCTTATCTCGGATCGCGATTTGGGGAACACGCTTATAAGACGGGGGCTGCTTTTTTTCTCATCTCTCGGGTCATTGGCGCATCCTTCCGACTCTTTCTGGTCGCGTTGGTCTTCGGGATCTTGATTCAAAAACTTGGCTATTCGGTTCCTTTCTTTGTGCCGGTCTTGGTGTCCATCGCCTTGATCTATGTCTATACCATGAGGGGCGGGATCAAGACCGTTGTGTGGACCGATACCTTGCAGACTGCGTGTTTACTTCTAGCCGCACTATTCACCGTTATCCTTATCATTCAACGGCTCGATGTCGATTCAGCTTCTCTTTGGCAGATGATGAAGAGCAGTCCTTACACTCAGGTGTTTGTCTGGGATTGGTCTGCTCCGAATCATCTTGTGAAGCATGTGATTTCGGGAGCTCTTATCGCTATCGTGATGACGGGATTGGATCAGGATATGATGCAAAAGAACCTCACTTGCCGGTCGGCGAAGGAGTCTCAGAAGAATATCTACTGGTTCTGTGTGGTGTTGGTTTTTGCAAATGTGTTGTTTCTTTGTCTCGGATTCCTGCTTTACGCGTTCGGAGAAGCCCAAGGGATTGTCAGTCTTAGTCTTGAAGGGTTGCCTTTGATGATTGTTGACGCCGTTTCCGGTGAGGCGATTCCAAGAGGAACGGATGAGCTCTATCCCGTTCTGGCGATGGACTATTTAGGGATGGTCGTCTTGCTCACGTTCACGCTTGGACTGATTGCAGCCGCCTACTCGAGCGCCGATTCAGCGTTGACAGCGCTGACGACGTCCTTTTGTGTCGATTTTCTAAAGTTTGAAACCAAAGAGCGGCGTCCTGAGGAGCGTGATCGGTTGAGAAAACTGGTGCAGCTTGGATTTGCGGGGCTCATTCTTGTGACCATCCTCACCTTCGAAAAAATCAACGATCAGTCGGTGATCGCATCAATCTTTAAGGTGGCCGGTTTTACCTACGGCCCGCTTCTGGGGCTCTACAGTTTTGGTCTATTTTGGAAACGCCCCGTCAGGGATTCCCTGGTGCCTTGGGTCTGTATCCTTGCCCCGGTACTAACGTTCGGGATTGACTTCGGACTCACTGAGTGGGCTGGATTTCAGTTGGGCTTCCTTGTGCTTCCGTTAAACGGCGCGTTAACGTTTTTGGGACTCTGGGCGATTTGCCCTCCTAGGGAACCAATGCGTGCATGATGCAAGGCGATGAGGGAGGCGACGTGAGTCGATCCAACGGCGCCGACTGTGAGTCGTATTTCGAATCGCTGCAGAGGAATGGCAAGGTTGCCGGTCTTTGGCCTCGCCATAGCAGGGAATAAGCTGGTAGGGGATTGCGTCGATGTTGATAACAATCGAGTTTTTGGCGGTTCTGACTTCAGCGGCCTACGGCGTGCTACTCGCATGTCGGAAGCAGTTTGATGGGGTTGGCGTCTTTACTGTGGCCTTTACGGTCGCCTTCGGGGGAGGGACCTTGCGAGATATTTTGCTGGATCGACGCCCTCTGTTCTGGATTGAGAATGATCACTATGTCATGGCCGTAATGGCTTTGAGCTTTGTTGGTGCCGTGTTCCCACGTGGCTTGCTCAGATTGGAGCGCTACTTAGCCGTTCCAGACGCCTTGGGTTTGGCTTTGTTCAGTATTGTAGGCACTGGCTTTGCAATCTCTTCAGATACATCCCCCTTCATTGCTGCGATCTTTGGTGTGATAACGGGAACTTTTGGAGGAGTAATCGCTGAGATTATCTGTAATGAAATCCCATCCCTTTTTCGATCAGCGCCCCTATATGCGATCTGTTCCTTCACAGGCTCGTGCGTGTATTTGATCGCGGGCGCCACAACTGGTCACGAAAACTTAAGCATTCTCTTAGGTGTGATGGTAATCGTCGTTTTCCGCTGGGCGGCCCTACATTGGAATTTACGCCTTCCGAATGCGTCGCTTGACCCCAAGTAGGCTGCTTTTGCTGATTCGGCTCTGGTGATTTTCGTGTCCTTAGGTATTTCTTAGGGCCTCGATGGGGTCAGTGCTTGCTGCCCGAAGTGCTGGTATGGCACAGGCAAAAACAGTGACGCCGCCGAGTAAGAGGGGGACGACAATGAAGGTTAGTGGATCATGGACACTGATACCGAAAACGAGGCTCGACATAGTTCTCGTGAATCCGAGGGCTACGGCGAGTCCTAGGACGATCCCAATCGATGCCACTTTTGAACCCATCACGAGGAACATCGTCAAAATGCTGTGTCGTTGCGCCCCAACGGACATGCGAATGCCGATCTCGTTCCTTCGCTGCGATACGGTTGATGCCATCATTCCGTAGATCCCTACCGAGGCCAATAGTATTGCGATGAGTGCGAATGTTGTGAGGAGCCAGTAGCTGAGTTTCGCTGGTTGGAGCTGCGTTTGGATGTAGTCGTCTATTGTGCGGAAATTGAAAATGGGTTGCGCGGGGTCGAAATTTCTAACGACTTCTCCAATCGTTGGTGCGAGGGGCATGGGAGAATGAGTTGTTCTGACAACGTAGGACATCGTCGCCCAACCCCACCATTGGCCAGACGAAAAGTACATCGAAGGATTTTCAGTTGCCGTGAGGCTCCGCATACGTGTTTCTCCAACCACACCAACGACAGTGTAAAGGTTGTCGAGTCCCCCAGGTCCGAGTCGCTTTCCTAGAGCGCTTTCCTTGGGCCAAAGCTGAGTGGCAAGTTCTGAACTAATGACGATGACCGATCGCCCATTTGTATCGTCTTGAGCATTGAATGGGCGTCCTTCTATCAATGGGATTTCCATCGTCTCAAAGTATTGAGGGCTAATGATTCTCCAGGCAGCCTGAATCGATTCGCCTGATTGGATAGCCGAAGGATCTGCTGAGAAGACGTTGAGAGACGTTCCCCCAGGACCGAAGGGAGCAGAACTTGTCATGGCGACATGGTCTACTCCGGGGATATTCTCTAGTTCTTCGATCAGTTGGGAATAGAAAACGGTGCGCGCTTTTTCTCCTCCATAGCGTTTTTCAGATGGGGATATTTGAAAGGTGAGCAGACGGCTCGCATTGAATCCTGGGTCGACCTTTTGCAGATGATTGAAACTCTTGATTAAGAGAACCGCGGCAATCAAAAGTACGGATGAGAACGCAAGCTGTGTGGTGACGAGGGCGAATCGGGTTCGTTGCTGCTGGAGCGATCTTCCCACGGATCTGCTTCCGGTGCGTAGTGCGCTGGACGGACTCCCATTTGACAACTTTATCGCAGGAATGAGTCCAGAGATTAAGGTGACGACGATGCAGATCAGAGACGCGAAGAGGAGCCCTCCAAGGTCGACGATGAATTCACCTGCTTTTGGGAACTCATTGAGTTGGGTTCGTCGAAAGAAGGCCAGAGCGCCGTAGGCGACAATGATCCCTCCCATTGTGCCTGCAATTGCCAAGAGGCCTGTCTCGCGGAAGACTTGAGTGATCAGATTGCCTCGGCCGGCGCCCAGTGCGAGTCTCACTGATATTTCTCGGTCTCGGTCCAAGGCGTGGGAAAGCAAGAGGTTTGCGACGTTCAGGCAGGCGATGATAAGGACGCAGCCGACGGCTATTGCTAGGATGACGAGTCCGGTTCGTATCTGTGGAGGTACGAAAGCGTCTCGAAAGTCCTCCAACCATACTCCCCATCCAAGGTAGCTAGGATCGGATGACGAGAATTGTTGTGCGATGGTTCGAAGTTCTTCCTCAGCCTGTTCGTGAGAAGACTCGGGGGCAAGACGCCCAACGACGGTCAACATGTGATTGTCGCGACTCTCCGTGCTTGGATCGACATGCAAGGGGCGCCAGAGATCGACATCGCTCATGATCATGCCGATATCGCTTGAAAGCACACCTACGACTTCGTGTGGTTCCCCATTGACGTTGAGCACCGAACCAATGGTGTTGGGATCTGCGCTGAATCGTAATTTCCAGAGATTCTCGCTGATCATGGCGACGCGAGGGGCGCCGGGAATGTGTTCACGACTGAGAAAGGGCCGGCCAAGGAGTGGGGGCCAGCCCAAGGTTTTTGTGAAGGCTGCTGTGACTTCCTGTCCGCCAAGGCGAACCGCTTCGTTCGTAAACTGGACGTTTGCATTGAGGTCTCTTAGCGCGGTCATAGACGAGAAGGATGTCGCTTGCTCCCGGTAGTCGAAGAAGTTGGGAATTGATTGGGAGAAACGTGTGATCCCTCGCTCGGCGTGATTCTGCCAGATTAGGACGAGTGTCTGTTCCTTATCCACTGGGAGCGGCTCGATCATGATTGCCTTGACGACGCTGTACATCGTGGTGCACGCACCAATGCCTAGCGTTAAAGTTAGGATCGCAGTGGCGCTAAGAGCGGGGTTTTGAACCAGTTTTCTGAATGATTGCATAACTGACGGCGTTGTCGTCGAACTGCCGTTTTCGAGATTTGAGGACTGCCTTAGGTAGCCTCCGTACAGTTCGGGACTGGATCGCCGCCGGGAGGATTGCACGAAGTATGCCAAGCTCGGGCCCAATTGATTTCACCTTGTTTTCAGACTGATCTGGATGGAGGGAAGATTCTCGTTCCCAAGATCAAGAAAACTGGTTTCGGAATCGAGATTTCAAAATCGAGACGTTTGACGGGGAGTCGGAAGGGGGCTTGTCTGAAGGCTTCCCATTGAGCGTGGCCTGTGAATTTTTCTGCCTTCCCATGCCTCTGTCGTATTGAAGGCTTGATTCAGGGCCTTCGAGTTGATTGTGTAGGCCGTGCTAAGCCAGGTTCTTTTGTAGGTTCGCGTCGTTGCGAGGTTAGAGGAGATCACGTGGCTGCCTTTATCATGAAAGTGTTGTCATTGGGGGGATCTACCAGTTCCGAGTCCATCAATCGAAGATTTGCCCGCTATGCGGCCAGTCTCATTTCCGAGGCTGATGTCACTGACCTCGATTTGCGAACCCTTGAAGTACCGCTTTACAGTGTCGACCTTGAAGAACGGGATGGCGCTCCCGCCGATGCCCAACGTTTCCTCGACATGATTAGGTCTCATGATGCGATTGTCATTTCGTTGGCTGAGCACAATGGTTCGTATACGGCTGCCTTTAAGAATCTCTATGATTGGGTGTCGAGAATCGAGCAAGAGCTTTGGTCCGGGAAGCCCATGCTCTTGTTGGCGAGTTCTCCCGGAGGAAGAGGAGGCGCAACCGTACTAGAGGCGGCGAAGGCGACTTTCCCCCGAATGGGGGCGGACCTTCGAGCTAGTTTTAGCCTCCCTTCCTTTTATGACAATTTTGATGCGAAAACGGGAATTCGTGATGCTGCCTTGGCGCAGGGACTTCGCGATGCCGTTGATGCGCTGACTGCTGCCTAGGTGGACGGTCTCAAAACACGGCTTAAGCGCTCGCGATTTGAAGTATTCTATGGGACGGTAAGTGACTATTTGTATGAGTGATTCTGAAATTCGGTTTGGAGTGATTGGCTATGGGGCTTGGGGGGGCTGTCATGCTCGAGCGATTGATGCGGTTGCTGGAGCGCGTGTTGTTGCCCTTTGCGCGCGTTCTGAAGAATCGTGCGCCAGGGCCCGAGCGGATTTTCCGGAAGCTGCGGTGGTTTCTGATTGGAGGGCTTTGATTGCGAAGGAGGAGATTGATGCATTCGTCGTCGTCGTTCCAAGTTTTCTACACTTCGAGATTGCTTCAGCCGTGTTGGCCGCCGGAAAACATCTGCTCTTGGAAAAACCGATGGCCTTGACCACTGACCATTGTTTGGAGCTGGTGCGATTGGCGCGTGAGAAGGATGTTCAGATGGCTGTCGGCCACGAACTTCGACTCTCTTCTCTCTGGGGGAAAATGAAAGCGCTGATTGATGAAGGGTATATCGGAGATCCCAAGTATGCTTTGGTAGAGCTTTCAAGGCGACCCTACCGACCTGGTGCGGATGGGTGGCGCTATGATATCGAACGGGTGGGTGATTGGATTCTTGAAGAACCGATCCACTTTTTTGATTTTGCTCGTTGGTGCTTCTCTGGTTACGGGGAAGCAAGGCAAGTCTATGCGGTCGCCAATTCGCGTCAACCGGATCATCCAGAACTTCAGGACAATTTTAGCGCGACGCTCCATTTTGATGAAGGGCGCTATGCGATCGTGACCCAGACCTTGGCAGCCTTTGAACATCATCAAACCGCGAAGGTGACGGGATCCGAAGGGGCCCTGTGGGCAAGGTGGAGTGGGGCGATGGATCGGACGCGTCACCCAACCTTCTCGTTGCGGGGAGCGAGAGGGGAAGAACCTGAGGATTTTGAAATTGATGGCACTCCAGGAGAGATTTTTGAGTTGGAGGAGCAAGTCGCAACGATGGTCGCAGCGATCAACAATGGGAGTCCTGTTCATGCCGACGGATTGGATGGGGCGTGGTCCGTGGAAATGTGTTTGGCAGCAAGTCGTTCGATTATCTCCGGACAAGTGGAATCGTTGCGATCACTCAAGATCTAGTGTGTCTAAAGTGCCTATGATTGAATCATCGAAGCCCAAATCTAGTCGCCGTCACTTTGGCAAGGTCATCGCAGGTGGCGCACTTCTTGCCCCTTCGATCCTAGCGCAGCAACGTGAGAGTGATGGGTTTGAATCACTCTTTGATGGGCAATCTCTCCGGGGGTGGCATGTGAATCCCGAGAAGATTGGACATGGCACGGGAGGGCGTTGGCAGGTCGAAGAATCGGCGATTGTCGGAGAGCAGGACCCTCCGGGTTCGGGAAATGGGGGACTACTTTTGTCTGATCGGATCTTTGGCGATTTTGATTTGCTGTTTGAAGTAAAGCCAGATTGGGGGCCTTGCAGCGGGGTGTTCTTTCGATGCACCGATCAAGGCGAGGGCTTTCAAATGTATATTGATTATCACGACAACGGGAACGTAGGTCACCTTCGAGGGGAGATGAAGGGGGCCTTTGCGTTGATGCCTTTCAAAATCTTTGGTCAGACAAGTGCGAAAGGCGAGTTGCTTAGTCTTGAAACAAAGATTGATCCTCGAGCGACGAAATGGCCAGAAGGGGTCTATCGATCGATATGTTCGATGGCTGCATGGCTCAAGGCTTGGAAGCTAAATCAGTGGAATACGATTCGCCTCCGATGCGTAGGGAGGTATCCGCAGGTGCAAACGTGGATCAACGGTACACCCATTTGTGATTTTGACGGCGAGACCTGCTCACTTCCGGGCTACGAGCGAGAGCGGGTCTATCGTCGTTTGGGGCCCAAGGGGTCGATTGGTTTGCAGGTTCACGGTGGGAAAGGATGGCCCAAAGGGGCCAAATGCCGGTGGAGGAATATTCGAATCAAGGAATTATAGGAAGCATGAATGCGAGAAGCGCTTCGGCGATAACAATCAGTGGAAACCGGCGAGAATTCTTGAAGCGGATCGGCGTTGGTGTTTCAGGGCCTTTGATCGTCGCTGGTAGCACGCTTGGCTTAAGCGGAGCAGTGGCTCCAAGCGAGAGAATTCGCCTGGGGGCTATCGGGCTTGGCGCGCGAGGCATTGCAGTCATGCGGGGGGTGATGCGCAACAAGAAGGTCCGAATGGTTGCTGTTTGTGATGTGGATCGACTTCACCATCGGGACAATGCTTGGGGTAAGGGCTTGGCCATGGGGCTTGATCCGACTCAAGCCTACGTCGATCAATTTTATTCGAAGCGAGATGGCGGCGCCGCATCGAAGGTGGGTACCCGGGCGTATTCAGACTATCGTGAGCTTTGTGCCCAGTCAGATCTCGATGCCGTTATCGTAGCGACTCCGGATCATTGGCATGCTATGATCGCCCTTGAAGCCGTTAGGAATGGGAAAGACGTCTATTGTGAAAAACCGGTGACCCATACCTTCGTAGAGGGACAATTGCTTTACAAGGAGGTCGCGAACTATGGCTGCGTGTTCCAGACCGGCTCTCAGCAGCGTTCTGATTGGCGCTTTCGTCGAGCGGTCGAACTCGTACGGAATGGTGCCTTGGGCAAACTTCAACGCGTCGAGGTTGGCTTGCCAGCCGGTTACACGAAGCCAATGGGTAGCACGGACATTGTTGCGCCACCGGAAGGGTTGAATTATGATTTTTGGTGCGGGCCCAGTCCCGTGCTTCCTTACATGCGTGCTCGGCATCACCGCTTTTGGCGGGGGCATTTGGCCTTTGGTGGGGGGAACATTATGGATTGGATAGGGCATCACAATGATATCGCCCATTGGGGGCTCGGCTTGGATGAGAGTGGGCCGGTGCGTGTCGAAGCGCGACATTGGACCTATCCTAAATCACCGGTCTACAACGTTCCGGTCGAATTTGAGATTGACTGCGACTATGCAAATGGCGTGACGGGATCCATTGCCAGTAAGAACCGGATGGGAACCACCTTTATCGGTGAATCCGGAGCGATCTTTGTGGATCGAGGCAAACTGGAAACGCCGGATGCTGTCTCTTATACACATCTCCGAGCCCACGAGACCTCTCT
>CAJXVR010000205.1 GCA_913061285.1 uncultured Verrucomicrobiota bacterium
GTCTCGTGGGCTCGGAGATGTGTATAAGAGACAGGCTCCAAGCCTCTCCTGGGAAGATGGGTTAGCTACGCGCATACGTTCGAGCTTTGGGACTCGAGTCTAAAGAGGCATCGCTCCTGGCGATTGCTTGGGCGACTAGACCGGCAACGACTATTGGGACGCTCGGTCAAAGATCTTGGAGCTTCTGAACATTACAAGTCCGAAATCGTAGAACTGGAAACGTTGCCAATCTCGAGTTTCAATCTCGGAGGGTAGATCAGCTTGTCTTTCCCTTCTACTCCGGGAATATCCTCAAGAGTTCTTACGCATAAGGTCGAGCCACTCCGAGAAAAGCTTAGCGGTGGTTTAACGATGGCGAGATCCTCGATTTTACAATCGAGGACGATATTGAAAGGCTGATAAATCCAATCAATCGCATCTGAGCGCATCAAGATCGCAATTGCCACAGATCTGTGGCAGGCGGTCTGCATCTCCAGTGTGCCGTTGTGGGGATTGGGGCGGGCTGTGAGCGGTGAATCTGCATCTAGTTTTTCCCAGCTGAAGTTCTCGACGATTTCGTAGACCTTAGAAACCCTACCAACTCTCTTCTCTGGATCCACGTCGCGCTGCCAACTTTTCCTGCCTCCATTCTCGGCTATTCGATCTGCGATATTGTCAAGTCTCCGAATAGTTGGATCTTGGAATATGTGTGGTGCACACTTCACAGCGGAGAAAATCAGACTCTTCTGCGAGCGATATAGTTTCGTGGTACATCGGCCCGCTAATTGAACCCATTCCTGGAGGCTACAGTTATTTAAAAAATCAGAGCCAGTAGATTTCTCCGATCTGTTGTGATAGGCGTTTCAAACTGACATCAGATTCCCTTAGGCGAACACCAGATCGGGCCGCGCCTCTACATTTTCGAGATGATCTGCAGATTCAGCAGCCAAGACTCGCGGCCCATGAACGCCGAGGGGATTCTCACAGAGAGGGGGTTTCGGCGTTTCCTTTAACTTAGCCTTCGCCACAGGTTCGTTGCTCGAATACCTTGAGCCCGTGAGATGGCTTTCTCTGTGGGCCGCGTCGTGTGGTAGTTGCCTATTAGCTTAGGCGCTCGATGAGTCTTCGCTTTCTAAGGCCTGCCTGGAGACTAACCGCTTTCTTTTGTCGTAGCAAAGTCGTGGCAGATTCGATTCTTGGGAAGCTTAAGGTGTTGGTTGTGAGTGGGTTACTTAATGTAAAGGAACTCGTTGGACATGAACAGGCTCTGAGCGAGATCAGTGAGTGCTTCATTTTCGTTTTGAGTGTTTGCCACTTGTTGGTGGATAAATCCAATGGCTCGCTTGGCCTCCACTGCTGTTGCTGGTCGGTTGTAGGCGATCTCGAATATTCGCTGGATGGTCTGCTCTATGTTTGCTTCAGCAAGCCCTCGCGTGGCTTGTTGGACAAGCCCTTCGGCGTAGCGGCGAATGGTCGGGCTGTTCATGAGTGTTAAGCCTTGCGGGGCGATGTTGGTGATGGCTCGGCGCCCGATGCTGGCCAGCGGTTCGGGAAAGTCGAAGAGTAGCATCAGAGGGATGAGTTGGCTTCGCTTGAGGAAGAAGTAGATGCTCCTCCTGGGCATTTCGGGATCTAATGATCCTGCGCCAAAGGGGCTACTGTCGAGGTAGCTGCTCATGGTCAGCATTGAGTCTCGAATGGTTTCGGCTTCAAGACGTCTCGGGGGATAGCGCCAAAGGAGCGTGTTCTTGGGATCAGTCTTCGTTGCGTCGGCGTTCGTCAGCGATGCTTGGCGATAGGTGGCGCTTGTTACGATGAGGCGTTGGAGCGATTTGAGATTCCAATCGCGGTCGATCAATTCCGTGGCAAGCCAATCAAGCAAGCGGGGATGTGATGGGGGGCTACCTTGATTACCGAAATCATTAGAGCTGCTGACGAGCCCTATGCCGAAATGATGTTGCCAGAGTCGATTGACGATGACTCGCGCCGCCAGGTGCCCCACTCCCTTTTCTGGATCGGTGATCCAGTTCGCAAGATTTGAGCGCGCTTCTTTTTGGTCTGTTGCAACTTGGGGCACGGAGGGAAGGGCGGTGAGGAAACCGGGAATTGCAATGGGCCCTTTCTTGTTAACGTCCCCTCGTTTGAGAACATAGGTCTCGGGATAGAAATGGGGGAAGCCGCGTCCGTCGGCCGCGTGTTTCATTGGTGGTTTCCCTTCCGTGCTTACCATTGTTCTGATGGTTTGGCCGGTGTCCGACGTGAGTTCGATTTCACTACGGATCGTTTTGGTGAAGGTAGCGGCGAAATTGTAGTAGTCTGAGGCTGGAATCGGATCGAATTTATGATCATGACAGCGAGCGCATCCGATTGAGAGGCCTAGCATTGAAGTGCCGATGGTGCTGACCATGTCATCGAGTTCGTCGTAGCGGGCGGATTCGAATTCCTTTTCTGTGAGTTGGGTTGGGAATACGCCAGCGCCGAGGAATCCGGTGGCAGCGAGGGCGAGGGCATTGTCGGGGGCTAGTTGATCGCCTGCGATTTGCCAAGCGAGGAAGGTGTTGTAGGGGAGATTGGCATTGAGCGCTTGAATGACAAAATCGCGGTAGGGATAGGCATTGGGTCGATCGGAGTCGTGTTCGAAGCCACTGCTTTCAGCAAAACGGACCACGTCTAACCAGTGCCGCGCCCATCGTTCTCCGTAGGCCGGGGAAGCCAGGAGTTGATCTGTCAACCGAGCGTAGCGATCTGGTCGTTCGTCGGCGAGATAGGCGCGGGTCTGTTTTGGACTGGGAGGGAGGCCTAGGAGATCCAGGTAGAGGCGACGAACGAGGGTGCGATCATCGGCAGGTGCTTGAGGGGTGATTCGGGCGGCGATCTGGCGCGCGCGGATGAAGTGATCAATAGGGGATTGGTCCCACTGAGATAGGTCGATCGAAGGGACGGTTTGTCCGTTGAGTGGCTGGGTTGCCCAGAATGAGGAATCCTTGGGCGAGGGCGATTCGGCGGCACCCTGAGTGGTCAGGGTGGCCGCAAGGAGTGAGAGTCCGATAAGAATTCCGCCGAGTCGTTTCATGGGATTATAGCGGAGTCTAAGAGAATGGTTTAGGGGCTCAATAATGGACTGGGCGAAAGAGCTAGCTACGGAAATTCTCGAAGTTGAGTTCTATGGGGAATTCTTCTCCTTTGAGCATCGTCATTACTTTTTGGAGATCATCCCGTGACTTTCCGGTGACGCGAATGATATCGCCTTGAATGGCGGCAGTTACCTTGATTTTCGTCGCTCGGATCTTAGCGTTGATATCCTTGGCGTCGTTGCCGGGGATGCCTTGCTGGAACTTAATTGTCTGGCGTGCATGGCCGAGGGGAGACACATCGTTATCGCACTGCTCTACGTTCTTGAGGCTGATACCCCGCTTGGCGAGCTTAGCGATCATCACCTCGTAGAGGGCGTCGAGACGTTGTTGATCTTTCGCGCTCAGCTTGATCACGTCATTGCTATAGTCAATTTTTGCATCACTTCCCTTGAAGTCATAGCGAGTCGTGATCTCTTTATGGGCCTGGCTGACCGCATTCTTGACTTCCATGGTTTCGACTTTGGAGACGATATCAAACGATGGCATGGGGTGGATTATGGTTCTTTGTGAGGCACCCATCAATGGGCGATTTTGGGGATTTTTTCGACAAGAAGGGAGTTGGATGTGGAAAAAGGGGGATTTCAACTTGATACCGAGGGGGGGCTCGGGCTTAATGCGGGTGTCAGGGCCCATGGAGTGTGGACTTACGAACCCCGCCAGGGCAGGAATGCAGCAACGGTAGTTTGCTCCGCATTTGCTATGGTCACCCTGGCATTTTTTCTTTCTTCGTGAATTTTTTTCTCACGAGCCCCGTGTTCTTCCCCTGATGAGTTGCATCCCTCTCAGGTGGGCGCTAGAGTTTGCCTTTTAGGATTCATGGCGTACCAAGTCATAGCACGGAAATATCGTCCGCAACGGTTCGAAGATGTGGTCGGGCAAGACCATGTCACGCGAACGCTCTCTCAAGCCATTGAGATGGAGCGGATTGCCCATGCCTATTTGTTTTGCGGTCCCCGTGGGACGGGCAAGACGACCTTGGCGCGTATTTTCGCAAAGTGCCTCAACTGCACGGAAGGCCCCAGAACCTCGTTTTCCGATGACGATGAGCGTTGTGTGGAGATCGCGGAGGGGCGGTCCTTGGATGTGATTGAGATTGACGGAGCGAGCAATCGCGGGATCGAGGAGATTCGCGAGCTCCGTGATACGGTCCGCTACGCCCCGGCATCGTCCAAATTCAAGATCTATATCATTGATGAGGTCCACATGCTAACCAAGGAAGCGTTCAACGCCCTCCTGAAGACCTTGGAAGAGCCTCCGGAGCACGCCAAATTCATGTTCGCGACGACGGAACCGGAAAAAGTGCTGCCGACGATCTTGTCTCGCTGTCAGCGTTTTGATTTGAGACGGATTCCAAGTTCACTCATAGCGACGCATTTGAACCATATTGCTTCTCTAGAAGGTGTGAGCATCGAAGATGCTGCCTTGCAGGCTGTCGCTCGGGGTGCCGATGGAGGCATGCGAGATGCGGAGTCGACGCTCGACCAATTGATAAGTTTTTGTGGTGAGAACATTGTGGAGGCCGATGTGCTTTCCATGTTCGGGATGGCATCCCGTGATCAGGTGCTTCAGCTTTCCAAGCGTCTCGTTAGAGGGGATACCATCGGTGTGTTGCAGTTGGTGGATCTCCTGACCGGAGAGGGGAAGGAGCTAGGGCGCTTGCTTAGCGATCTCTTAGGATTCTTTCGGAATCTACTCCTCTTCCAGCTGTCCAAAGAAAATGTTGAGCTCGTTCAGGCTTCAGAGGCCGAGCTTGTGGTGCTACGAGAATTGGCTGGAGAACTATCCCCGGAACGCCTATCGCGCCTGCTTGAGGTGCTCTCTGATTGCGATTATCGCATGAAGGGCGCGTCAGCAAAGCGAATCTTTTTTGAGGTTTCTTTGGTCAAGGGAATTGAAGCGGTGCAATCGGTTCCGCTTAACGAGGTTTTGAAACGACTGAAGGAACTGCAGTCCGAACCAGGTGGGAACGATTCGGCGCCAGCTATGGGGCAAGAGAGTCCAACATCGGCGGCCCCGAAAGCCCAGATTACCTCCGCGCCACGTCAGGCGCCGACGGCTGCTCCTGCTCCCCTAACAGCTCCGGCTTCCCCGCCTCGTCCCGTGCCTTCCCCGCCTTCAGCTCGAGCCCCTGAACTGGCACCCAAGGCAGCTTCTCCACCGCCACCGGTGTCGGTGCCGGAAGTTGAAGAACAAACACGGCCTGCTCCTGTGCCGGAGGCGACGTCACCAGGGGAAGCGAAAGAGCCAGAAGCTGTGCCGGTAGCCTCCGATCCAGCGCTTGTTTGGCCGAAGGTGTTGGCATTTGTTGAAGAAAAAAGTCCGTTTACCCACAGTTATTTGAAAGTGGCGAGACCCCTTGGGATCGCTGGACGCCTCATAACCATTGGATTCCCACCTCAGGCGCGAGATAATATCACCTTGCTCGAAAGCGGGAAGAACAAGTCGATGCTGAGTGAGGCCTTTGGAGCCTGTGGTTTGGATAAATGTACGCTGCAATTTGTCGAGTCGGCTGATCTATCGGAAGCCTTCAATGCGCAAAAAGCGGCTGAAGCCGCGGCGCCGCCGAAGCCGAATCGGACAGCGCTCTCAGCTGACAATGCCTCCGGCCCAAGGGTTGTTGAGCCGGATGTGGTGGACTTGGAAGAATTCAGAAATGATCCGCTGATCAAAGAGGCTTTAGAGATTTTTAAAGGACAGATCGTCCAACCCGGAAAGAGCTCCTGATTTGGAGCGTAACTAGAAACGAACGAAAGTAGATCTTATGTCGAGTATTGGAAAATTGATGAAACAGGCCACGCGCATTCAAAAAGACATGGAAGAAGCGCAGGCAGCCTTGGCAAATAAGACGGTTGAATCGACCAGTGGCGGTGGGGCGATCAAGATTGTTGCAAAATGTGACGGGACCTTGGAATCGATCAAAATCGATCCCCAGGCTGTGAGTTCTGATGATATTAGCATGTTGGAAGATTTGATTCTGACAGCGGTGAATACCGCTCTCAATCAGGCGAAGGAAGTTTCGAATGATGAGATGGGTAAGTTGACCTCCGGATTGAAGATCCCTGGATTAATGGGCTAATTGATTAGGGCTACGGCGAGCGCTTTGGGAGACTGGTTTTTACCTCTCAAAGCGTTTTTCTCTTTTGCTCACATCGGTCCTGTTTGTCATGGCTGAACTTCCTGGCCCCATCCAAGTGCTCAAGAGCGCCCTCGGTCGTTTGCCTGGCATTGGACCGCGTTCTGCTGAGCGTCTAGCGCTCTTTGTGGTGCAGTCTGATGCTCTTTGGGTCAAGGATCTGGCATCTGCTCTGACGACGGCAAAGGAGCGAATCGCTTTTTGCGATCTGTGTGGTGCGTTGACCGAGGTGCAGCCGTGTGAGATGTGCGAAGATCCCCGACGGGATGCGTCGGTGATTTGTGTCGTCGAACGCCCAGTCGACGTGATTTCGCTGGAAAAATCGAACGCTTTCCGGGGGAGGTATCATGTGCTTGGAGGGCAAATCTCGCCTCTTAATGGAGTCGGTCCCGAAGACCTTCGAATCTCTGAGCTTGAGTCTCGCATCGCCGATACTTCAGTGAGGGAATTAGTGATCGCACTCGGTTCCGACGTTGAGGGAGATGCAACAAGTTATTATCTCGCGGACCGTTTCAAATCGAACAATATCCGTATCACCCGGCTCGCTCATGGCTTGCCGGTGGGGGGCGGCTTGGAGTTTGCGGATGAGTTGACGATTGGGCGAGCCCTCGAGGGGCGGCGCTCGTTGGACGTGGACGATGAGACGGACTAGAGGCAGAGGGTAGGTTTTTTATGGGAGTACCGAAGGCAGTTGTTTTTGATCTAGGGAAGGTTTTATTGGAATTCGATTTTAGCATTTTTGCTCGAAATCTTGCGAAGAATGCGACGCTCTCTGCGGAGGCGATCGTGAAGGAGGTCGTCGGATCGGAGATCCTCATAGACTATGAATATGGACGGACGACTTCCCAGGAATTTTTTCAACAGGTGAAGGCTGCTACCGGCTATCAAGGAGATTTCCGCTCGTTCGAACCTGTCTTTGGCGCGATATTCACGGAGATGACGGAGATGACAGCCCTCCACGGGCAACTCAGGGCTCAGAAGATTCCAACCTACATATTTTCGAATACCAACGAAATCGCCATTCAAATCGTTCGGGAGCAGTATGAGTTCTTCCAAGGCTTTGATGACTACATTTTTTCGTATGAACACCAGGCGATGAAGCCTGAGTCGGCTCTCTATGAGGTGGTTGAACAGCGTTCCGCATTGAAGGGGAGTGATCTCGTATTCATCGACGACAAACCCGAGAACATCCATGCCGCCAAAGAACGAGGTTGGCATGGCATTGTTCAGCAAGATTCTAAACACACCCAGGCGGGGCTTCGGGCTCTTGGGCTTCCTGTGGATTAGTGATTTCTGAAGGTACGAGCGGGTAGCTGGGGGAGTCGAAGTGGAGGAGTCGGGTTGCTAGTTCATTCAGTGCCACCCGGGTCTCATGAAATCTGCCCGACAGTTGCTCGAAAATCAGGCGAAGATCATAGCTCTTAGCAAGCGAGTGTTGGCCTGCGTCCCGATAGAACATGGGGCCTACGGATTCATAGAATTCGAGGGTTGGGGCGCCACGTCGTTCAGTTCGATGCCGTAACCATTCTTCGTGAATGCCGGTATGAAAGAGCAAGCGGTTTGCGACATGCGCCTTCTGCTCGAAACGAACGCGATGATTGCCCCCTCTAAGGGTTTCAATCCACGCGTCTAGGCTGAGTGACTTTGTGTTCGAATTCCCGGTCTGATTTGTGGGGCTTTCTGATCTGGTGAATTCTGCCAAGAGTTCAGCGACGTAGTCCGCAAGCTCTTCATTTTCAATGCCCGCATTTCGAAGAACGCGGCGTACCAGGACGTAAAAATAGAGATGAATGGATATTGGGAGATTGGCAGGGGTGTCTATGATCGCTTCATAGATCGTATCACTATCTAAGAGGAGGGTTCGTGAATCGGGATCTGCGAGGAGATTCTGTAGCGCAGTCTCTTGCTTTGAGTGCTGATCCAGCGTGTTAAGAAGAAATGCGATGTCCTGTGGCGTGAATTGTATCCGACAATTAGCCCTGATTACTTTCATAAGACCCCCTTTCGTTTAGCGCTAGAATCTAGCGATGTCGCCTCGTTAACTGACAGCATATCTGATGCCATTGCGGGTAGTTGCAAACCGAGGCTCGTCGAAGCCGGTAGCTCGGTCTAGCCTTTAAGCCGTAGGGGCTTCTTGATCTGGATCGAGAGATGATCCGCAGCGATAACAATGATCGGCGATATCGATGTGGCCTTCTGCCGAACAATTGGGGCAGCTACGGGTCGTCGTGGAGGATTCCTGGCGGGTCAATTCTGCTGTCACGATTCCCGTCGGTACTGCGATGATTCCGTAGCCCATGATCATGACAATGGCTGCCAAGAATTGTCCGAGCGGTGTTGCAGGGGCCAGATCCCCGTAGCCAACCGTCGTTAGCGTGACGATTGCCCAGTAGATCCCTTTGGGAATACTGGTGAATCCGCCTTCTTCCCCCTCGATCAAGTACATCAGCGAACCAATGATCGTCACCAGTACCACAATAGTGCTGACGAACACGACGATTTTGGGGCGACTCGCTCGGAGAGCCCGCATGATTGTCTGCGAGCCTTCAAGGTATTGAACGAGTTTAAGAATGCGGAAAATTCTTAAGACTCTAAGCAGGCGAACGACCACCAAGAACTCAGCTCCAGAATAAGCGAGACTTAGGTAGGTCGGGAGGATTGCTGCCAAGTCTACGATCCCATAGAAACTCCTGGCGTAGTAGGCAGGCGAACGTACAGACCATAGGCGAAGGAAGTATTCGGCCGTGAATAGGAGAGTGAAGGCCCATTCTATGAGCTTGAAGGTTCCTTGAAATCGTATGTGAAGAAAGGCGACGCTGTCGAGGCAGACGGCCAGGACGCTAGAAACGATTGATACGATGAGGAGAACGTCAAAGGCTTTGCCCGCGGGGGTGTCTGCTTCAAAAATGATGAGACGGCAAATTTCGCGGATGCTCAGATCGTCTTCTTTCTTCATAGAAAAAAGGGAGTTGAGATCTGGCTAGAAATGAGTGGCACCACGAGGTCGAATCGTCCCAGCCTGCAGCTGATTGAAAGCTTCTTGTCTTGAAGGGGGTGTCCGACAGCGAGACAAAGATTGCTAGGCGACCGCGATCAGGCCAATGACGACGGCAACTGAAATGGCTTGCTTGATGCCTTCAAGTTTCTTGGTATCGGACGTCAATTGAGAAAGCGCGGCTCCGAGAGAACTGAGACAGACAAAGCCAAGAGCGAGGCCAGCGAGGGTGCCGGTGTTGCCGGTGAATTGAGTGGCATGACTAGCGGCGTAACCAACAGTAAAAAGACCGAGAAGTTTTCCCCATCCGTGTTTGTAAGACTGAAGCGTCATGTGGCAAAGGAATCCCACAGCGAGTGCAAGGAAGAGATGACTCCCACTGGTCACTCCGTGGACGAGGCCATCTCCGAAACTTGTCGAATGCGGATGAACGGGATGTGCCGCTAGGGAACTTGGTAGCAGGGCTAGCAGGAGCAGGGTGAACTTACTGAGAGTGGCGTTTGTTGCTTTGCGTTCCATGAATGCTTAGATCAGTACTTTTCTGATTTATCCCTTAAAGCCGGCCACATTGCAATTGTGTTTCTCAAATTACGGGCTTTCCGCCCGAGTTCCCTCAGCCTCACTCGAACTAAGCTTTGCCATCGTTGCTTCGAGTTGGTTGCGAAACTCATATCGATACTGTGGTGTGATGACAATGTCTCTGCGCAGTCCGGATCGCTTTCGGATCACGAGAATTCGGTGTCGAGATTTCCAGGTGTTGGCCCAGTTTTCTCTGGCAAACTTGCGGCGTTTCGAGATGGATTCGATGTCTTGAAGGCGAATTCGTCTCACCCGAATTCCTAGCCAGGTCACAGTCAGGTGGTTGTGGGTGATCTGATAGTCGTAGAAGTACCGATGCCAGGCGTAAATCACCCCAAGGGTGAGCGTTCCAGCAAGAGCGGTCAGAAAGATTTCCATCAGAACGAGGCGTCTGTCGATTGCCCAAGCCAGAGCAAGATCATAGGAATTAGTAGCCCGAGGACAAGGGCGAGCCAAACCGGCCACGCTTTTCTGCTTGTCTTGAAGGCCAGAAAGACACCGAGAAAGATTGTAATCATCAAGGCGATCGACATCACGACAACCAGGTATTGAAAGAGTTGGGGTGTGTAAGTCTCAGCAGATTCGGTTGGGAAGACTTGATCGACATGGATTGACGTCAGTTTCTCCCTCCAACCACCGCCTTCTCCGATGCCCTTGTTTCGATTGGCGCTGACCGTCTGATACCATCCCGTACCGATGTAGAGCAGTAGGAGCGGAGTGAAAAAACACCCGAGGTAGAGGTGAAGTCGGCGCAGGAACTTCATGGTTCTAAAGGAAGAAGCGCCTTGCAGTCACGATTGCGGATCGGTTGATGATCAAGGGGCATGCCTAGCTATTGTTTTGCTGGAATGTTGATCACCTGACCAACTTGAAGTCGGCGAGGGTCGAGTCCCGGATTGGCTTTCAGAATATCTTTGGGATAAATCATGTGCCCTTGTTCTCGATAGCGTTCAGCAATTTTGGAAATCGTATAACCTGGTTCAACGGTGATTTCGTAGACTGGGCCGTCATAGGGGACTTGCTCAGGCACTCGGGTCTTGCTTGTACTTACCTTGGGAGCAGGGGCGGGGCGATTTGCGAGTTTCTTGAGCTCCGATAGTATCTTCTTGTTGTCTGCCAGGCGCTTGTCATCTAGCGACTTAAGCTCTTGGGTTAGTTTCTTGCTTAGAACCTCAAGCTGACTGCTTGTGACGGCTTCCGCCTGTTTGTCGTTGAGGCTCTTGATCGCTCTCTGTAATTGGCTCTCGAGGCGCTCAACTCGTTGCTGGAGAACAACATTGGCTGATTGAAGGTCTTCGACGATGGTATAGAGGCGACGGTATCGTTCTTCAGCCTGCTGTTGTGCGACAAAGTTGGCGGTGCTGGCAGATCGATTCTGTGCTCCTTCAACGGTGACTGCCATCAGGGCGAGAGCTGTGAAGAGAATCAACTGGCATCCGGATTTGAATGTGTGGTGCGAACGCATATTCTTACGATAGGGCTGGTCGAGTGGCGCATCAAGTTGGAATCAGCGTTCCGGCTATCCTGGTCGTCCTTCCGAGGCGATTTGAAGGCGAGGGAGATTGGATGACATTGAGGGGGCTAAATGACTCAGGACAAGGTTCCGACGGACTCATCCTATGTACTGATTTTGGAATCGTCCGGCTGTGACTACGGTTTAGGGAACTCTTGGGTGGCTGTTCTGAAAGAACCTTAGTCGCTACGGAAGTTTACTAGTGACATCAGTGTTTTCTACTATGGACATCGTTCTGGCAGGTATTATTGGAATAGTGGTTCTTATAATTGGGTTGATTGCGGCCTATCTGGGTGGCCTCATTGCTTGGTATTCCGCCAAGAAATCTTGGTTTCAGCTATCGGTGCCGCGGCAACAGTGGGTGGCTATATGTGTCGCTCTCGGATTCGTGTCAGGCCTCGGTGGAGGATTGTTCGGAGCAGAGCTAGCGGCTGCTCGGTGCCTTCCTTGGTCGACCAGTGGTTTTAGTCAGGTGACTGATCTGAGCCACGCGCTTGCCCTCTTGTTCTAGAAATCATGCGAAGAGATGTCTCTCCGCGTGATATGTAGGGAGAGCAATAGCCTTGGGCTTACCCTGCCAGCGCATAGGTGATAAGAGTAAGCGCCTGAACGGCGACGATACCCCAATACCAGCGCATGAACGATGATTTAGACCGCTTGTGATGGAAACATCGTTGCCCAGCGAGGCTGCCGATGCTGCCCCCTATCAGGGCTAAGGCGTGGAGGGTGTTTTCTGGAACTCTTTGCCGCGACTTCTTAGCCTGGTGCTTGTCCCATCCGAAGAGAGCGAAGGTCGTGAGATTGATGACGAGCAAAAACGCCAGCACTGCGGGCGTTCCCCATACGATGAATCCTCCGCTGAGAACGAGCGTGATCGCAAGGCAGAAGAGGAAAATGGAGGTTTCGAGATTGCGGTAACGAGGCATGAGAGTCCTTTTCTCAGCGGAAACGTTGCCGTAGGGCTGTTTGTCCTACTGGGGGCGTCTTAACTGGATTTGGTGCTCGTTCCTTAAAAAATTAATGAGCTCCGTGACACTCGCTTCTGTTGATCTCTCAAGGAGAGGAAGGAGTCTGCACGCCTCGCCGAGATTTTCTGCAAGGCAGGCTTGCTCGATCTCTTGAGCGAGATTGGCGGTCGCTTCTAGGCCGTAGATTTGGGCGATAGCTTTAAATGAGTGGGCCGTTCTTCCCAAGTTGGATACGTCCTTTTGTTCAGCGAACGTTGTCAACTCGACGATAGTTCCTGGTGCATCGTCGACGAAGGATTGTGCCAGTTCCTCAACGGGCTCCGGTCCAAGATCTTCCAGGAGCTCGTCGGTTTTCCTACGAATCGAATTCAAGTTGTTTTGAGATTCCTCAGGCGTCATGATTCTCGTCTGGGCCAGACTAGCCTGTTCTTGGATCTGTGCAAGTCTGGGGCTATCGGGTAGCAGCGATCGGTAGGGAGGAGAGCCGTGGTTGTTGCGGGCTGAAATGGAGTGAACTGGTGGAACTTCGCCGCTTAGGCAGCTGCTGGTTGAGTCCAGGGAGAAGGAGAATCACTGGCTGCTGAGCCGGCTTCTTCCGGATGGCGCTCGAATCGGTGTACTGGGCTTGAGCCACGGTCGATCAGATCATAAATATCATTAGCGTAGTGGACGGGCCCTGTTTGCCCCATAGTACGGACTTTGAACGACTCATCTTTCCAGGATTCGAGGGCATACTTCACGATCTGACCTTCCATCGGA
This sequence comes from uncultured Verrucomicrobiota bacterium, assembly GCA_913061285.1. Classification (GTDB taxonomy): domain Bacteria; phylum Verrucomicrobiota; class Verrucomicrobiia; order Limisphaerales; family AAA164-E04; genus UBA2970. The sequence continues at coordinate 13,061 of CAJXVR010000205.1, forward strand.
ATATGGAGAACCAGCTGATCCATGATCAACTGCGGAAAGTGATCCCGGTCGATGTCTCGCAATTGATTGATATTGAGAGCGATGGTGGGGCGCTTCATCCAGGCTGCGGCGTTAAGTGCTTGAATATCAATGCTTTCCGGGTCGATTGCCTCTTCTCCCACGATTACGACCGCGTAAGATGAGTTCACGACCTGATCGATCAACCGAGATTGTCGTTCTTTCTCACTGTTGAAGTTTCCTTCTGTCTCGAAATCAGCCGTGGTCCAAGGATTGATGGCGACATGATTCTCACTCAACCACTCGACTAGCTCCCGATAAAGAAGGGCATCGGTCTTGTGATTCAAACTGAAGAAAACTTGTTTTTCGCCGCACATATCTGTCTTCACCGCATTGTTCGCGCTTTTCAGCGTTGCGAACTGTGGGTCCAGTCTGCCAGTGGAGCGAGTTCTTAAAATACGTACAAGTACTTAATTTTTCATCGGAGGTGGCTCCATCAATGCCTCTGGCGCTCATCGAGGAGTAGCTGCCGTTCTTTCGCTATACGAGGTGACGGAGTTTAGTGATGCGCCCTGTTGAGACCCATTCAGCGACGAATATGTCCCCATTGTGGTCAAAGCAGGCGTCATGGGGGTGAATAAACTTGCCCGAGACCCACTCTGACGGCGTTGTTCGGAGTTTTCGTTGGTCTTTGAGGACCTCGATCCGCCAATCGGGATCTTCGCCAAGATGGGCGACGATGCGGTTGTTCTCGTCGAGGAGTGTGATTCGGGCACTCAAATCTGGAACGAGCATTAGCTTTCCGTGGGTATCGATATTGGCCGGAAGAATCATCCCATCGAGGGTGGAAAGGTGCCGTCCTCCCAGGGTGAACCACTGCAGGCGTGCATTGGCACGATCAGCCACGGCTATGCTGGGTGTCCGGCCTTTCCGGTCATCGAGCCATATTCCGTGGGGGAGTTGGAATTCGCCATCTCCCTTGCCGGGCGTTCCGAAAGAAAAAACCCACTCGCCCTTTTGGTTGTACCGGTGCACCGTCCAAGCCCCGTAGCCATCGGCAAGGTAAAAGCCGCCGTCGGGGTGGAAGGCGAAATTTGTCGGCATGAAGCGGTCTCTGCCCCAGACCCCTTTCGGGTTCTCCGCTTCTCCCTCAGCATAGTGATTCGATCCCATAGGCGCTCGTTTCTCCCAGACGGTTTCGCCTTTGAGTGTCAGTTTGGCGAAGCGCTTGAGGTGTTGGTAAGCCGTCACGTAGAGAAATTCGTCTCCGTTTTCATTTCTAACTTCGAGTCCATGCCCGCCGCCTTGGAACTGTTTCCCAAAGGAGCGGACGTATCGTCCTTGGGGATCGAAGACGAAGATGGAGGGATGATCGTTCAATGAGGCTTTCCCTTCGTGGATCACGTAGAGGAACCCATTGCGATCGACCGCGACGTTGTGGGTTGTTTGCCAAGTAAATTGACTGGGGAGTTTTGCCCAATGATGGATTACCTCATATCGATAGTCTCCCTCACCAACGACTGGAAGGGTATCCCCTTTGACGCTGGTAATAATCTGAGGGAAGGCGGTGGCAACGATTGTCCCTTTGATAAACGTTCGGCGATCGAATATGTGATGATCCTTCATAAGAGGCGATAATGGTTTCTCTTGTGACAACTTGGGTGGCAACAAGGCTAGCACGGCTGCCGAGCCAAACTCAAGCAAGGTAAATACGTGCTCACGATACGAACTCACGGCGTACGGCTGTAGAATCAGGTGGTTTTTGCCCTTTACTGCTAACCCCGCTGTATTATTCCATTGACTCCGATAGAACCCGGATGCTACTTTCCCGCCCGATGCGGAATTCACAGAACACGCTCCTGCTTCTTATGAACGGGCTGCTCCTAAGCAGTCCGGCAGCTGGGTGTTAGTGATTCTGTC
>CAJXVR010000206.1 GCA_913061285.1 uncultured Verrucomicrobiota bacterium
ACGAGATGTAGAGAGGTCTCGTGGGCTCGGAGATGTGTATAAGAGACAGGTCAAGCTGGGTGATATTGCCCATGTATTTGCCGTTTTCATGCCCCTCGTAGAGGGATTGAAACCGCGTATCGGTAGCGATCGGAGAATGCGGTTCATGAAACCAGACCGAGAGCACAAACGGTTTTTTAGGATCACGAAGATTCTTGAGCCAATGGGCCGCCTCCCCTGCGACGAGCTGCGCTGAGTAGCCTTCCATCTCGCCTACCTCTTCGCCGTTCCGGACGAAATTGTCTGGGTTCTCATGGCTAGGGCTGGCGTTGTTGTGGGTACACATCCAGTAGTCGTAACCGTGATCTCCAGGCTGCGGATAATTCGAGTTATTGAACTGCTGTTTCGAAAGCAGATGCCACTTCCCAACGTGACAAGTTTCGTAACCAATCTCCTTCAACAACTCGGGATAAGTGATTTCGCTTGCTCGAAGATGTGCCTCATGATTACCCGAAAGATGACGATAGACGCCGTTCCGATAAGGTGTCCGGCCAGTGAGGATCGCTGAGCGCGACGGTGAGCAAACACCGCAAGCAGAATAGCACTGGGTGAGCTTCACGCCTTCCCCAGCCAAGCGGTCCATATTCGGAGTCTGAATCTGATCGTGACCATAGGTTGCGGAATCACCCCACCCCATATCGTCGGCCACCACCACAACAACATTTGGCCCACCACGTTCCAATGAATCGGCATCCAGGACGTTTGTTCCGAAGACCGCTAAGATCATCGCAGCACTGAGCATCACTTTCGATTCCAGCATTTTACTCTTGGATTACTAAATTACACTTCAAGAAAGAGACCGCTCAGCCGAACGCCCATTCAGTGGCTACTAGGAGGTTTCTTACCCGATGCTGAACGAATGCAAAGGAGAGTCGTAGAAAAGTGAAGGCAATGCTAGTAGTTCGTCTCATCGTGGACACAGCCCCTTGCTGGAGCGACTCCGTGACCTGGGGGAGGAGTAGAACCGATAAGCCGTATTGCTCACGAAAAAATGGATTCATCTAGATTGACGCTCCACTAACACGCCACATTTGCCGCATCAAAATCTAGCCCTCGTTTCGCGAACAATCCGGACCGGCAGATGAGAGCACGAAAGCTCCAATGCTGCCAGCTCGGACTACCCTCCCGTCATGGAAAGGCTACGATATGCGGCCATCCCGAAACCTCAGCTTCGATCGGTTTGCGTTCTTCGTTCATTGGGTGAAATTGCAATTCGATCGTTCTCTCCTTGGTGTCAAATAGGATGATGCCATAGCCGTTCAATCCGTTCCCGGCCCCCAACATGGTGACCTTATTGCCAAAACGATCGTGAAACTCCCCCGTGTTCTCGGCAGCGCCAGGACGGCGATTCTTACCCGCTTCGAGAGGGTCCCATCGTCGACTAGCCTTAGATGAAAATGAGGGAAGCGAGTAAGCAACAGGACCATCGTTGAAATTATCGACACCATGCCGACAGAGGGTGCCGAGGTGAACATCGCCATGCAGCAATACAACTGCGGCGTCCCCGATGGCTTTCAAGGCTCGATTTCTGCCGGACTGTGGCCAAGCATTAGAATCGGTATCCGCAGAGGTCGGAGAATACATGGCGACGTGCGCCCAGGGACTTTGTGATAGAACCGCTCCAATAGCACCTGTCTTCTTCAATTTGCTCGCCCAGTCTTTAAGAAATGTCTCCTGCGCTGCGCCCAGCAGTTGTAAGTCCGGCCGATCGAGTTGCGTGCAATCGTAGTCTGGATCGAGTACGACTTCGATCTCGAAATCCGTTTCGCGCTTCTCAGGCCACTGAAAGCCTGGTGGTGCAATCAAGGTCTCAATGACCTCTGATGGAGCACTCTTGAATTTTCGATCCTCAAGGATCGCGAAGTGAACGCCACCATAGTCCAAGGCGGTGTAATAAGCCAAGATGCCGTCACCATGAGGTCCCGGATTGACGGGGTCAGGTAAGTTTCCGGTCTGAGTAAATTCTGCTGCGTTAACCCAGCCGGGGTGAGTTGGGTAGCCCCCGGTCGTACGATTCCCCTTCATTCGGTAGCCCCCTTTTCCCCAGAGATCGTTGGCAAACACATCGTGATCATCAGTAATCACGATGGTTGGGCGATCTCTCATCAACTCACGAAACGCCTCGCCAAATTTGCGGTATTTCTCTAGATAATTTCTCATCCCCCGTGGTACTTCGTCCGCTGTTTTAGCCTGGAACATCGGACTATTGTAGTCGTTCTCGTAAATCTGATCCCCAGAGAAAAAAACTAAATCCGGATCGTGAGCAACGAGCTCGTCGATCGCTTCGATCCAAGGCCAGCCGATATCCTTGTGACAGGAAAGACCAGCCAACTTAAGAATACCACCTTCCTCGGGCTCGGCACGAAAGGTCCCTTCCCACTCTGAATCGCCACAGGTCACCTTGAAGAGTCTTTTTGAGAATCGCGGCCACTGATCCATCTCGAACAAAGCCGTTGCAGTGAGCTGGTCGAGCGGCCGAGAAAGAGCCAGATCCCACGTTGCTGCCTCGTTCTCGCGAAGCCAGAGATCTACTTTCTCTGATTCCCCTCCCGTACCGGCAGTAGGATCAGAATCGAGATGCACCAACAATTTCATCTTGCCTAAGTGTTGGCAGTATTGGCTCCAGAGTATCTCGGAAGCTAACACATGACCGGATACCACTACTAGACCAAGGACAAGACTCAGCCTCCATGTTTGGGTGAATTTAGGATATTGCATTGGATTTCTCCGTCACTTCCACGTCAAAAATCGTTTCACTATCAAACCTGCATCAGTTGCACTACCGTTGATTACCGTCCAAGTCCACCTCTTTGGTTCCGCTTAATGCTCGGTCAGCGTCCCTCTGAATAACATTTGGATGATGCTGCTCAACCGATGTCTGAATCTCGAAAGACCAGGCGTGATCACTTCGCCCAAGGTTCGCGGGCGGCGTAATTCGCAGTCCTTGCGCCATCATTTCCCAGACCACCTCCGCGTCGGAACCTAGCAGTTGAACCCCTTCGATCTGACTCGCTCCCCAGCCAGCGGTTCTGGCTAGAGTGAAGGGTGCCATGGGCTTCTTCAGCTTAATCGCGTAGAGATTCTTACCATTGGCGGTGAAGACGAGGTGTTCATCCACTTGTTCTGAAACCTTCCAGTAACGACTACCATAGATCGCGGCGGCATTGATACGGAGCCAATCTCCCATGGCTCGCAGACGTTCAACTTGCGGCTGCGGAATCGTCCCGTCCGCACGAGGGCCGATATTGATGAGGAAATTCCCGTTGCGGCTGATCACTTCGATCAATTCGTGAATCACGCTCGCCACGGATTTATAGGTATCATTTTCAAGGTAACCAAACGAGGTTCCGAAGGTCGTGCAGCTCTGCCATTTGGGACCGATCACCTTCAGCCTGAGATTGTCCTTTTCTAAATTACCCACACCGTCTGGCCAATTGCGATTCTTGCCCTTGTTGTTGACGTAAACCTCGGCTCCACGTGCCGCTCCGTCATTCATGAAATCGGTAATCATCAGACGCACCTGATCATCGAAATATTGCACCTTGGGCTTCGCCACGCCGGCCCGGACATGGTTGCCGTCACGTGTGTACAAAGGGAAGTCATCCATCCATAAAAAGTCGGGCTGATACTTATCCTGAATCTCCTTCCAGCGAGCAACGTAACTATCGACAAACGCCTTGGTCGTTCCAAAGGGACCATACAGCGAAGCCGCTTCAGGCACGCGCTTGATTTCCTCCACAATCGCGTCCTGGGGCTCCGCGTTCACCACATAAAGCTTTTTAGCGAAAAAGCTCTGATGACGTTCGCGGTGATAGGACGGTGCAAACTTCAGCCCCTGTTTCTTGATGGCTTTGCTGAGATCCCCGACCAAATCGCGTTTAGGGCCCTTGTCCACCGCGTTCCAGGGAGTCAGCTCTGAATCCCAGTTGGCCCAGCCATCGTGGTGCTCGGCAGTCATTACCACATATTTGGCCCCCACCTCGGCGAACAGTGCTGCCCAGGCATCAGGATCCCATTTTTCCGCTTTGAACTCCGGAATGATATCCTTGTATCCAAATTCGGGAGGGGTTGCTCCCCAACGTTTTTCCATATAGGGATCGTAGTGCTCGCGATCCGCATAGAACATTTTCGGGACGTGCTCCGCATAACCACGCCCCCCTTTGCGATAACCGATGACGCTGTAGGGACCCCAATGAATAAAGATACCGATCTTGCCATCGTCAAACCAAGCCGGCACAGGCATCTTCTGCAACGACTCCCAAGAGCCATCGTAAGGGGCCTTGGTTTCTTGTTGTCCAGCCCCACACATGGCGTTACTAAAGATAGCGCAGGCGCAAATAAATCGTGTTATCACTTTCGTATGTAGACGTTTCACTCTTGAGAGTATTTTCAAAATAGAATTAAGCGAAGGCACAACCCACTGAACACATCGTGTTTCCATCAGAGCCGCCGCCACACTTAGAACGTAAGCGTGATCTTATCCAGGATCGGCTTTGAATCGTTTTCGGTGGTATCAGTCAAGCGAACTTCGAACTGAAACCCGTAACCGGCTGGCAGAGAGCTAAGGTCCAGCCTCGCCGGGGTTCTGGACACTTGCTTTGAAAAACCGGGAATGGTGTCGTAGCTCTCCGACACCGCTTGCCAGTCCGTCCATTCATCAACTGCCCCGTTATTGCTCACATCCACACCGACTCGTACATCCACCCCATCCACCCATGGGCCGGGACTGACGTAGTCGGTCGCCATCTGAGTCACCAAATAGAATTGCCCCTTGGCAAACATGATATCCGGATCGGGGTGCCCTTGGCCGATATTCCCACAAAAGGTAAAGGGTTCGTTAATACTGGATGAAGTGAACCAGGCCACGCTCATGCTCTTTCTCCCGTGCCCAGTCGCCGGATCAAAGTCACCAAAAAGGTAGTACTGCCCACCAATCGCAATCGATGCCCAGTCCCCAAATGCATTCTGCTCCGGCTCGTGAATTTCATATTTTCCAAACGCGCGAATTTGACCCGCCTTGATACGGTGCTGAGGAACATCAACGGGAGCCGATTTCCCAGGATAGTTTTCAGGATCATCCTTAAACCAGTGTGGATGAGGATATTCAGCAAACTTGCCCGTCGGATTCGTGCGTTGGTCGATTGCCGGCTCGAGAATCTCGAAATTCCGTATCCCATCCTGGCTGATCGCATGACCCGCAAGTGGCGAATCCCAACCGTGTGTGCTCGCATCGATTGGACTCCAATCTTCGAAAACGATATGAAAATTCCCGTCAAGATCCCGGATAACACCGCAATCGGACCCATGTGAGGGGTCTTTCAAAGCCATACCCATTTTCTTACCCATTCTCCCATCAGTCAGATCTTCATCGATGATAAGATGCGGATCCTGATCATTGGGAAAATCATAGTAGAAATAGACTTTACCATCGACGCATTCCGCCGTGGTCATCCATCGGGATTCGGTATCCGAGACAGGACCGTGGTGAACCCAATCAACCATATTTCGACTTTGCCAAGCATGGTAGCCACCGGCACTTTCCTTCAGCCCCCCCGGCGCGTCATACTGATTTGGATACGGAGTCGTCTTAAGCGCCTCCTCAAACCCTTCCACCTCTGCTGGGGCTGCGACGAATGCCTTGCCTTTCCTCCCTCGATACCGTCCGAATATCCAATAGTTATCAGGCCCCACGTTCAATAACACCGGCGCATCGCCCAGATTCGAAGGGCCAATATTTTCAATCGGTTTCCAGTTTTTCCAGATCGGCGACTGACTGATTGAAATAGACGACGCCCTACGCTTCTGAGCAAACGACTTTAGTTTGCTGCGAAAGGTGGCCGTATTCGCGCTTGCGGATACAAATCCGTCCCTGAGATCCAAGCCTTCTTTGTCGATAAGGTTCTCGGTCCAGTGCGCTTGTGTATCCACCGTCCACGATTCATTTGCTGCGAAAAGCTGAAAGCCGCTGAGAAAAAGGACGGCAGATGCCGCTATTCCCGATGTTGATAGCATAGTGTTTTTCGTCATATTCCTTCGTTCCCGGGCTTTTCTATATCTTGAATTCAGCAACTTCGATTGGGACCTAAAAAACTAAGCGCCGATCGACTGCAACATCGCTAGTGTTCATATCGTCAGCGGGGACGATAGCTAAAAAGCTTTGTTCAATCTTGCACGAACAGCAGTTGTGCGACGACTACGGATTCAAAAATGTGACGCACAGATAGTAGCATCCCAGCTCAGTCTCTTGGTGTTCGGTATTGATCGAAAAATAGGGTGAGAATTTGTAAGATCCCTTGGTCAATTCCCGAGTGAATCGAATCGAGTCATCGTTGTCGGAAACCACGATTGTTTCGAGGTCTTCCCCATTGATTCGCAAGGTCGCAGATCCGATTGGTAACGCGGTACCGTCGACTGCAGAGTAGCTGGGCAAACACCCCGGTGTTCGGGCCAGCGCCGGGACGCCTTCCCTAATCTTTAAACCCGATTCTTCGGGCCAACGGCGCACTTCAAACGCATAGACGCCGTCACGTGCCACGTCGACCGCCCAGTGACCCGTGAATTTGCCAACGGGTGCTACGCGCCTATTCCCTGCCCGCCCGTTCTTCAGACGGGATCGCCTGATTATACCCTGATTCCAGGGTGGAGCCTGATCGATCCACTGAAGCGCGGTAATCTTCAGCTCTGGCGTTTCCGGAGAGCCCACATAAACCGACGAGGTCCGTGAGAAGGTGGGCTCCAATTCGGCCCACCAGTCTTCGTACCATTCCCGAAGTACGGTCACCCGATCGGGGTGCTCGTTCGCGATGTCCTTCTCTTGTCCCGGATCCAGACGAATGTCATAGAGCTCCGTCCCTTTGACCAATCGCCACTTGCCAGACATTACAGATGAGTCCTTCCACTTCCGGGGCACTTGAATCCGTTGTGAATCCGAGATCACCACCCGGCCCTCCCAATCGAATGATCGGTCGCCCTTACCGGAGAGCAAATTCTTGAAAGATCGACCATCGAGGGGCCGTTCTCGGGAAGGTGAAACGTCACACAAATCCAGCAGCGTGGGCAATACATCGACCATGTGGGTCAGCTCCTTGACACGGACATGCTTTGAATAACCTCCAGCCGGCCAGTGCAGCGCAAAGGGAACACGGTGCCCGCCTTCGTAGGGACTAATCTTCCCCCCGCGCATCCCGGCATTGAATTTCTTAGGGCCGACCGATCCATTATCAGTGGTAAAGATGAAGAGAGTATTGTCAGCGACACCCAATTCCTCAAGAAACGCGCGAAGACGACCAATGTTGTCGTCAATGTTGCTCAGCATCCCATAAAACGCGGCAGCATTCTTGTCATGGTTCGGATAGAGAGCCGCATACTCCGGCGGACAGATCCAGGGCTTATGCGCAGCAGTGGGCGCGATCCAGGCAAAGAAGGGTTTCTTGCGGCCGACCTGCTTTCTAATGAAGTTTTGGCTTTGGGCGAAGAACACATCCGTACTGTATCCCTTGGACGGAGTCGCCTCGCCATTGTGGAAATGGTGGTCATCGAAGTAATCATTGTCCCAGTAATCTGACGTGACACCGGTCGCACCGCCGCGAATACACCACGTCTCGTCAAATCCACGATCCTGTGGGCGATAAGGATAGTGATCGCCCAGATGCCATTTACCGAACATCCCGGTTGCATACCCTGCCGCCCGATAATGATCCGCGATCGTGACCTCATCTTCATACATCATTGCACGGGCGAAAAACGTGTGCCAAACCCCTGTTCGATTCGTCCAACGTCCCGTCAACATCGACGACCGAGTCGGTGAGCACGAAGGCGCAACATGAAAATCCTCCAACCAGACCGATTCCTCAGCGAGCTTGTCCAAATGAGGCGACATGATCACTGGATTGCCGGTAAACCCAAGATCTCCATAGCCCTGATCATCCGAAATGACGAAGACAACATTAGGAACGCTTACCGCATGAACCGCTAAAACGCTAAGGATACATAGCAATGAAGCTAGAATTCGTTTCATTTTTTGCATCCTACCAACCGACGGCAACAAAGGATTCACATCAGCACACAGTGATTCCTGAGCGATAGAATGCTCCCCGATTCTCATACAATTTGTGGGAGCGTTGTCATACCTGATGATTGAATTCATGGGACGAACTACTTTGAACCAAGAGGCACTGCGAGCCTTCGGTCTCCCTTGTCGAAAAGACGCGCACCCTTCCCGACTCTATCTAAATCTCCAAGTTCTTCCCGAGCCCATTCGATTCGTTTCATTAAAGATCTCACTACTTCAGGATGAGCAATCGCAAGATTACTCTGCTCCGATGGATCCAGGTCAAGATTGAACAGGTGGAGATCAGGAACGGCGTCAATTAGGCGCCCCCACCACCCAGTGCCACTAGGATTGGCTTCGCGGGGTAACACCAATTTCCATTTCCCTGAACGCACCCCGGTTAACAGATTGGCAGAATAGTAGAAATAGTCTTTTCGTGGACTGGTTGCGGTTTTCCCTAGGAGAAAATCAGAAGCGTCGAGTCCGTCAATGTCCCACTCAGGAAGCTTCGCTCCTGCAAGCGACGCAAAGGTTGGAAGCATGTCCATGGTGCTTAGGATCTCGTTGGACTTACTTCCGGCTGAAATCTTTCCAGGCCAGCGAGCGATAAATGGAACACGTGAGCCGCCATCCCAAGCCGTCATTTTGAAACCACGGAGCGGGGATGCGTTTCCTGAGTGTTCTAGGGGAATAAAGGGCTGACCATCACGTTCAACTCCCCGTGGTGCATGGGTCGCTTCTGTCCAGGGACCGTTGTCCGAGGTAAATATGACCAGCGTATTCTCATCGAGACCGAGCTGCTTCAATTTGGCGAAGATTTGCCCGCAGGACCAATCGATCTCTTCGATCGAGTCGCCATAGGGGCCGTATTCCGATTTCCCTTTGAACCCTTCTGAAGCGCCGACAGGAATATGTGGCATATTGTGGGCGAGATAGAGGAAGAACTGTTTGTCCTGGTTTTGTTCGATCCAATTGAGAGCTTCTTTCGTATAGTTCTGCGTTATACTGTCCCAGTTCTCAACGCTCTCCACCACCACCTCTTCGTTACGCTTGATCCGACTTCGCATCGTTGTCTCCTCCACATAGACCGTGAATCCATTAAATCGCGGCGTGCCGTAGAAGTAATCGAAACCCTGCGCATTCGGCATCAACTCGGGATTGAAGCGCTTGGTGGATCGCAAAGGGTTGCCACCGAGATGCCACTTTCCGATGAGTGCGGTTGCGTATCCGGCATCTCGGAGCACTTCCGCCATGGTGACCTCGTTCGGATGCGGCACCGTATGGAGATTCTTCACGTTGCGGGGCTCAGCGACGCGGATCGGATAGGAACCGGTCATGAGCGCCGCTCTGGAAACACCACATACTGGTTGGGCGTAGAAGTGCTTTAGCATCAGCCCCTCCTCAGCCATGCGATCTAGGTGGGGTGTCTTGATCTTCTCGGAACCAAAACATCCGAGATCGTTATAACCTTGGTCGTCGGTGAAGATGAAGACGATATTGGGCTGCCGCGCCTCCGCAAGCGGCCCGAGCAGCAAACTGAATTGAACGACAACGATCGCCTTTAAGATTTTGTTCATGCTGAATTCTACTTTAACTTGCGCAATTCGATGTTGAGAAAAACAACGCGGCTACCAACAAACGCGGCATCTAGTGGGCGCAGACTAAACGATTTCGCAGTCTAGAATTAGCGAGTCACCGGTAAGTGCTTCCAAAATTTTAGGTCGAACGAAACGCTTGCGATAACTTGACTCTCTCAAAATGGTGTACTCCGGCTGGTTCCGGCGCGAATCGCTGAAACTAGATTTCAGCACTCCAAACACCGATCGAATCGAGGTCAGGCTTTTTGGAGTGCGAGAGCACTGAAGTCCCTTTTCCCCACATTGAGCCGCAATCCCGTTCCAATCGTTCGGCTGAGCCCCCTCCAATAAATTAACTCCTTAGCCCAGAATCTCGGTCAGAGGACCAGTACTGTCCTTGAAGGAATCCCTGGGAACCCCCATTTTTTGGAGCATCGTGACGTAAAGATTGGAAAGCGGAACATCTTCACCAATGTGTCGGTAATGACCATGCTCGATGCCCAGATTGGAACCACCAGCCAGGATAAGCGGGTAGTTGCGGGTCACATGCGTTTCGCTGGTACAACAGCCGTAGAGCACCATGGTGTTGTCTAGCAAGGTGCCCGCTCCTTCCTGAATTGAGTTTAGGCGCTCAAGGAACCAGGCGTGTTGCTCTGCCAAGAACTGGCTGTAGGCGCTCCACTGTTCGTAGTCTTTTCGCTCGTGAGAGATGTTGTGTGAGGTAATGTTCATCCCCAAGGCTTTGGGAAACTGTTTTTCGTAGCCCTGCTCCGACTCGGAGGATGTCTGGTAGGTCGCGATGCGCGTGCTGTTCGTTTGGAACGCAAGGGCCATCAGGTCGTACTTGGATCGAATATACTCTTTCGTTGACTGCGGGCTGATCTCGAAGTCTGCCGCCGAGACACTGACATCGGGCTTGGCGACCTCCAGCCACTTCTCGGAACGAACCAATCCTTTTTCGACTTCTCTCACAGAGGATAGGTATTCGTCCATCTTCTGCTGATCGCGTTTGCCGAGGCGGCGGTTGAGGCTTGCGGCTTCGTCCCGAACCGTATCGAGTATACTGCCCTTTAGTTCGAACGCCTGTCGTTGCTGCGCTTTGGATTGACCCGATGGCGCTCCAAACAAACGCTCAAAAATATCCTGTGGCCGATGCAACGAAGGAATGGGCCTACCAACGCGATCATAGGAAAGTGTGTGCGATTTATACGGCCGATTGACGCCTCCTGAGGTAGACAGAACCAGCGAAGGGAATCGGTTGGCACCACCGATCGCCATCGCGGCAACCTGATCTACCGACACGGATTGCCGGTAGAGCTTGCCGCTGATGTCGGCGCCGGTTAAAAAGACATCTCCCGCTTGATGGCCTCCGACCCTTCTACCCAGTGGATGCGACATCCCTCCGAGGTAGGTCATCTTGCTCCGGAACGGTTCCAAGCTCGAAAGCGTCTCGGTAGCCTGGTAATCCCGCCCCTCTCCAACCGGAAACCAACCAAATTTCAAACGATCCGGGTGATCATCCGGTGGCATGGGAACGCCATAGTGAAAGTAAGTGAAGCACATGCGAGGCTTAATTCTCTCGGCCGGAGCAGCTTTGGCCATCCCCTCCAACCAGGGAAGCGCGATGGACACACCAGCGCTACGAAGAAACGTCCGACGATCTAAATGCCAGGATTGGGTTGCCATAGTTTTTTTGATTATCGGGTTTTGAATGGTTCACTTAGCACGATTGAGACAATCAGATCTTTCAGACGGTACTCATCATCTCGGAATTCGGCAACAAGCCTTTTGACAGCTTCTGTATCGACAAACTCCAGGTATCTTCCCAACCCATAGGCGAGCACTTTTCGCACGAGGGTCTCAGCGAAAGCATCCCGTTTGTGCTCAATCAAGTAGGCTTTTAGATCGTCCAGGTCCTGGATCTCAGTCCCGTTTGCCAACGTGGTGCGAGGATCGACCACATCACTCTTCTGCGGCCTTTTTGATTGCCGTTTCGATTCTCGCTTTTTCCGGGGTTGAACGCTTTTGAGTAGAGCAGCAGGCACAGCACCGGATTCGGCTACGGTCGAATCCCGCCAAACGCCAATGCCGCTGTAATTCTCAAAGGCAATTCCCCACGGGTCAATCTTACGATGGCAAGTCATGCACGCCTCAGATTCTCGGTGGGCAACGAGCTTATCCTTAAGGGAAAGCCGTTCGCCTGCCACGGTATTCTCGGCAAGCGTGGGAACCGCGGGAGGTGGTGGCGGCGGCGGATCACCCAACAACCTTTCAAGAAGCCAGACGCCACGTTTGATTGGATGCGTATCGTCGCCACTGGAATTCCCCAGCAATACCGATCCGTGAGTCAGGATCCCTCCACGGCGATCTTTGGGAGTCAACGCTACCTTGCGATATTGAAGCCCCGCCACACCCTCGATGCCATAGAATTTCGCCAAGGGGGCATTGAGCACGGTGAAGTCCGAATCGATCAACGAGAGGCTACTGAGATTCTCTTTCAGGACGGTACGAAAGAACTCTGTAGTCTCTCGCCGCATCTCATCCTTGAGAGGTTCTCGAAAACCACGGAAATACTCAGGGTTGACCATGACCGTGTAGACGCTGTCTAGGTTTAACCACTGGGAACAGAAATGTTCGACGAACGCATCAGACCTTGCATCGTCGATCATACGCAACGCTTCTTTCTTCAAAACCTCGGGCCGATGCAGCAGGCCCCGTTCGGCCAGAGCAAACAGACGCTCGTCCGGCATGGTACTCCATAAAAAGTAGGAAAGACGGGAGGCCAATTCATAGTCAGTGAGTGAGTTGGATGAGGTCCCAGAGCCTTCCCCTGCCGCCTGACCGTCGAGCAGTAGAAATCCCGGCGCGCACAGGACCGCACTGAACGTGCCGATGATGGATTCCTCAAACGAACCGTTCCGTGAATGCAAGTACTCGTACAAACCAGCCATTCGAGCCAATTCGCTCTTGGTGGGCGGCCGACGATAGGCCCGAGTCATGAACTTCTTAAGCACCAGGCGAACATAGGCATCCGAGTCCTTGGTCGCCTTCGCTGATTCAAACAGGATATCCGTATGGGAACTCGGAGGCCATGCGTCGTAACTCTCAAGCACGATTTCCACATTATCGATGAAAAGTTGTGGATACCCTGCTTTGGGAATTCCGGAAGTGCCGGCATCAAATGAATTGGAAATCTTTAGATACGAAATGAGCTCGCCTGTAGTCGGATAACGCTCGGTTCGGATATTGAATTCGTAGACCTGGGGATCATCGATCACCGCTTCGACCTCGACCTCGCCGATCTCCCCGGTCACCTTGAAGTTGGAGAGGAAGTATCCGAACTGGAGAAGCATACGAGGCGGCATACCTTCCACACTCGGAGTGCCTCCGGCTTTGACTCGTATCCGAACGGGACCGGACAGCTGGATGTCTCGAATGTCAATATACGTGGCCGGTGAAGCACCAAATCGCCCAGTCTTGATGCCAGGCTCTGGAGGCTTCATCCAAAGCAGGACGCCCGAATCAGTTCTTTCGCCGATTGTGACGGACAGATCAACGTTTTCCGAGTCAGGCACCTTGTATCGTTTAGGGTCCGCCCGGTATGGGTTTTCAGGCTGTAGAATCTCAGGCTCCGCTTGAATCACAATCCGCTCCGGCTGATCTCCGAAACACAGTGTTTTTCGAAGCGCCGTCTCGGCGATGGACTGAAAAATCTCCATGTGAATAGCCGAAGTGGCAATGACGTAGTTATTGTTCTTAAACCCCTCTTCGGCCGCGGCTTCCGGGGGAAAGTCTTTCGAATAGTCCAGATCGAGCCCCAGCAAGTCACGCATCGTGTTGCTGTATTCGTAGCCAGTCATCCGCCGCAGTGAACTGCCGTCACCCGAAGCTCGACGAAGCTCGGAGGCATGCTTTAGTTCGCCGTGTATCCACGACGTAATCGCCTCGAGTTGAGCGGGAGTCGGCTGAGGCTCATCCTCAGGCGGCATTTCGCCCACATTGAGTTGGTTGAGGACTTCTTCCCAGTGGTGGCCAGAATCGCTGTTCACTAAGTCAGAACTCAGCGTATCAATCCTCAGTTGTGATTTCTGCTTATCCGGTCCGTGACATCGAAAACATAACTCCTTGAGAGCCGGCCTGACCTGCACCTCAAAGTAGGCCTCGGAAGCCTGATCCCGATCCGCGGCATCGCAAAGCTGTGAACTCAACCCAATTGCAATCAAGCCTAGGCTAAGCGCTTTTGTCATAGCGCGAAGACGATTCCAGGGAATTAACAGAGAGTGAGTCATCTTATCTGCCGCACCGGGTTTTATTAACGTTCGAATGTTTAGCTCAGAATCTCAGCTACAGTTTTCTCGCTGTCGCCGAAGTTTTCGGTTTCGACACCGACGCGTTGCAAAAGTGTCAACAGCAGATCATTGAAGGGACGTTCTTCTTCGAATCGATGGTAGGCGCCGTGTTTCAGCCCGAGATTCTTGCCGCCGGCGAGAACGAGTGGGTAGTTCCTGCCGATATGCGTCTTACTGGTGCCACATCCATACAACACGATCGTATTGTCAAGCAGACTGCCTTCAGCCAGCGGGTCTGGCGTATGAGCCATTTTCGTCAAAAACTCAGACAGACGTTTAGCCAAGTATTGGTCGTATTTCGCCCAACGCTCCCAGCCTCCTTCATCTCGTGCCGCACTATGACTGAGCTGGTGATGATGCATCGATAGCCCAGCTGCATAGGGAAGCTTATTGCCTCGACCACCAGCGTTCTCCATCGCCATTTGGTAGGTCACGACTCGAGTCGAATCGGTGAGGAGTGCCATGTGAATGAGGTCGAACATCGTTTGCATGTAATTGGTTCCGAGTTCACGCGTTGGCTCAGCAGCGAAATCAAATAAGCCCGGGTCAACTTCGGGTTTCGGAACGTTTAACCAATCGTTCGCCCGCCCAAGTTGCCTTTCCAGTGATCGAGTCGCCGTTAAGTAGGAATCAAGGCGAGCCCGATCCTCGGCCGGGAGTTTCCCATTCAAGCGCGACAATCTCGAATTCACTCGATCGAGAATACTGCGGTCACGGGCAATCTCTCTCGCTCGCGCTTCGGCACCACGCTCATCAACCACAAACAGGCGATTGAAGATTTGCTGCGGATTCGATAAGGCCGGTATCAGAGCACCGTCGCGGTTTACCGAG
>CAJXVR010000207.1 GCA_913061285.1 uncultured Verrucomicrobiota bacterium
GATCTACACTAGATCGCTCGTCGGCAGCGTCAGATATGTATAAGAGACAGATATTCATGAGCGTCGACTTGCCGGCACCATTCTCACCCAGCAGGGCAGTCAACTTCCCCCGTCTCAAGGTGAGACTGACGTCGTCAAGCGCCTTCACCCCCGGGAATTGTTTCGATATCCCATGCGCTTCGAGAATGGGAGGGCTGGTTTCGTTCATGGGAACTCAATGACAACAGGCACCAGATTTAGCCGAGAGATTTCCGTCTCAGCATCAGCAACATCCACTCCCCCAACAAAACGAAGCGTCACGCCGATGGCTGCCTTTGCTTGAAGCCCTGGAAAGACGGTCTCTTCAACAAGACGATTAATCTGGGCCGAAACGGCATTAAAATCTCGGGAATTGGGAAAATCGCTCACATCGAGCAAGCCCGATCCATCGCGAATGGCATTCCCAAAAACCGGGCCGGTTTTGATCCCAACCACGCCCCCTCCTTCAATGGCTACTTCAATCAATCTCTTCTCCACCCGAATGATTCTCCCACTTCCAGAAACAAAGTACGATGCGTTACTACTGAGCCCAAGGCGATGCCCATAACGCTCTGTCGCGGCGTTCCGATCCTGGTTAAAAATGGAAAGGAGTTCCGCTACGTCAATGGCTTCCGCAGCCCCTTTTTGCAATTGATCGTTCCAGAACTCTGCCGCGAAGTTCGCGGGATCAAATGCAGCGGCAGCCGACTGCTCGCGTGCTTCCTTGAGCGGCACGATTCGGAATAGAGGCAGGAAGAAGTAGAGGATCAAACCTATTCCAAGCAAGACGCTCGCCCGAATAGGCAAACGTGACTTGAAGCTTGGTTTGGAATGTTGCATCGGCAGATTCACTTGCGACCGTAGTCACCAAAATTACCGACCGTGTCTTTATTCACCAACTCGACGGCAACGGGTGTCTTCTGAGGGAAGTCGCGTTTACCCTTAATATACTCATCCGCGCTCTCGGCAGCGGTTTGAGCCATCACTTTGGGAAATTGCATTCCCGTTGCGACGATCTTGCCTTCGGCGATCAACTTGACGACATCGTCCGCGCCATCGAAACCAAAGACTTTTACTTTGTCTGCTTTACCAGCGGAGACGAGCGCTTGATAGGCGCCCATGGCCATCGCATCATTCCCGCAGAAAACCGCATCGATATCAGGATTCGCTTGAAGAATAGATTCCAGCACTTCAAGCGCCTTCGCTCGATCAAAGTCGGCGCTTTGTTGAGCAACCATTTTCAAGTCAGAATAACGATCGATCACACTATGAAATCCCTTCGATCGATTCCACGTATTGTTATCACCAACAAGCCCCAGCAGCTCCACATACGTTCCCGATTCCCCCACTTCTTGAACAAAAAACTGCCCCAAGGCCACGCAGCCCGAATAGTTATCGGACAAGACCTGTGAGACAGCCGCATCGGTGGCGTTGATCTCACGATCCATGCAGAACACGGGGATACCCGCCTCTTTCGCCTTACGAACATTAGCGATCGAGCCATCGGCATCCGTCGGGTTAAAAAGTACCGCTTGGTATCCCGAAGCAACGATGTTTTCGTAATGCGACGCCTCCTTAGCTGGGTCATTCTGCGAATCGAATATTGTCGCCTCGTATCCCAGTTCTTTCGCTCGATCTCGAGCCGTTTCCGCCAACACCACGAACCACGGGTTATTGAGAGTTGAGATGACGACTGCGATCTTAGCCGTAGCGGCCGTATCGGTGGCAGATGAGCTGCCTGATTTGCCACATGAAGTCAGCCCACAGACAGCTACTGCTGCCAGCGCAAGGGCAGCGATCATATTGCTAAGTTTTTTCATACCAAGAATTCGGTCATCGTTCAGTTGCTTTAGAAATCAAAAGACACGGCGGACGGCGATGTTCCATCCATCGACATTTTTTTTAATCGTTGCGGCATCCATTTTTGGAGCGAAAAATTTGGACTCACGGCGTAAGGCGGTCAACGCCTCGAAACTGCCACACAACCCAGAGCCCAACATACCAGCCATCGCCGCGCCAAGCGCCGAGCGATCTGGCACCGACGCCACCTCTAGATCGATCTCAAGCAAATCAGCCGTGAATTGCATCAAAAATTCATCCCGAGTTGGTCCTCCGTCTGCCTGAATCGTCTGTAACGAGACGCCCGCGTCCGTATTCATCATCTGTAAAACATCCCGCAACTGATACGCGATGGATTCCTCAGCCGCACGCACGATATGGTTACGAGACGAATGGGAGCTTAAACCGACGATGGCACCCCGGGCTTCTGGCTTCCAATGGGGCGCGCTGAGCCCGGCGAAGGCAGGAATCAAATAGACGCCCCCGTTGTCATTGACTGCCCCCGCCAACTCGCCCGCTTCAGCAGACGATTGTAAGATACCGAGCTGATCCTTCAGCCAGGTGATCGAGGCGGCGGAGTAGTTGATAATGCCTTCAAACGAATACGTCGGACGCCCTTTCCATACCCAGGCGATCGTCGAGACGGAGCCACTCTCCGAGAAACGCAATTCCTCGCCAATATTGAGCAGCACGGACGAACCCGTTCCAAAAGTGATTTTCGCCGCGCCAGGTTCATAACAGCGTTGAGCAAACAAGGACGCCTGCGAATCGCCCATGACACCACAGATCGGAACCGCCCGCGGCAAAATACCACCCAGCGTCGTATTCCCAAAGGTCGCGCTGCTTTCCCGAACTTCAGGCAAGGTGTGCAGCGGTACATCAAAAAGTTCACACAGCGTCTCATCCCAGCGGAGTTGCCTGATGTCATACAACAAGGTACGACTGGCGTTCGTGTGATCGGTGGCAAAGACCTCCCCTTCTGTGAGGCGGTGAATGAGATAGGTATCAATCGTCCCAATCAGCGCTTCGCCATTCTCGAGATGCTCCTTGAGATCGTTAGACTGATCCACGAGCCATTTTAATTTAGAAGCAGAAAAATAGGTATCGAGTCGAAGCCCCGTCCGCTCGATCACTCGGGCGCCGTGGCCAGCTGCCTCAAGCTCTTGACATATGGCAGCCCCCCGACGGCATTGCCATACAATCGCATGATGCAAAGGCCGCCCTGTCCCCTTTTCAAACACCGTGATGGTTTCACGCTGATTGGTAAGGCTCACACAAACTATCGAAGCGAGCTTCTCTGCGTGTCGCCCCAAAAGCTCGGAAGCAACCTTCAGGGTATTGGCCCAAATTTCGTCGAGATCATGCTCAACCCAACCTGGTTGAGGATAAATCTGCCGGTGCTCTGCCGAGGCTCGATCGAGACATGTCCCTTCAGCGTCATAGAGCAACGCTTTGGTCGCCGAAGTGCTTTGATCGATGGCGACAATATACTTCATGCCGACTGCAACAAATTGAGGGCCGTCTGGGAAAGCCCTTCCATCGAAATCCCGTAGTGCCGAAAGATATCTGCTTGGGCCCCCGTCACCGTCTCTTCATCGGGGATTCCCACAATCTTAAACGGCTTCGAGACGCCAGCCTGTAAGAGAACACTCGCGCAAGCCTCACCCAAGCCACCATGGATGGAGTGTTCCTCAACGGTGATCACCGCACCGCATTCGAGACCTGCTTGGAAGATCGCTTCGTTATCGAGAGGCTTAATTGTGTGAACACTGATCACACGACAGGCAAGACCGTGGCGAGCCTCTAGCTCACCCGCAGCGAGAAGCGCCTGAATCACCGTCTCGCCCGTGGCGATAAAGGCAAGGTCCGTACCGTCGCGAACAGTAATCGCACGCCCCACTTCAAAACTCGTTGCCTCGCCGTGCAGTCCATACATCGCAGCTTTGCCGAACCGAACAAAAAAGGGCCGTTTTGCCTGCGATGCGGCACGGATGGCTTCGCGTGTCTCAAAATTATCAGCCGGCACTACCACATCCAAATTGTTGATCGCACGTAAGACGGCGAGGTCATGTAATGAATGGTGCGTCGTCCCAAGCGCGCCATAGCTCACTCCGGAACTGATACCAATCAGGGCAGCCGGCACGTCAGAATAACAAATATCATTCTTAATCTGCTCAAGCGAACGCGCCGTGAGAAAACACCCTGGGGAAACGCCAAACGCCTTCTTCCCGCAAGCGGCAAGGCCAGCTGTGACGCCCACTAGATTCTGCTCCGCGATCCCTACCTCAACGAGCTGTTTGGGAAACGCCTTAGCAAAGCCCCCTAACTTCCCAGAACCTCGGGAATCGCTGGTGACGGCCACAATACTTGAATCAGTTCCAGCCAACGACTCTAAGGTTGCAGCGAACACTTCGAGATTCGCTCGTCCTTTTTGCAGTCCGAGCTTTTCAGCCATTGCGATCGCTGCAGGGCTAAACATGGACGGTGCGGGAGCACTCATTCGACTCCCTCCAAACGTTGAGCCAGTGCGGCATCAAGCTCTGCCGTCGCTTCAACAAGCTCGCTATCGCTCGGAACACCGTGATGCCACTTGGCAACGTTCTCCATGAAAGGAACCCCTTTCCCCTTCACTGTATTGGCAACAACAAAGGTCGGCCGACCTGGCACAGCGGGATCCGTCAATGCTGCGGTGAGTTCGGCGTAATCATGTCCGTTGACTTCCCTCACGTCCCACCCAAATGCCTGCCACTTCTCCACCACAGGTTCCGTCCCCATCACATCTCGAGTGTGCCCGGTGATCTGAAGCGTATTGTGATCCAGGATCGCAACAAGGTTATCGAGCCCGTAGTGGGCAGCCGCCAATCCCGCTTCCCAATTGGATCCTTCGGCAAGCTCACCATCACCCAATAGAGTAAACACACGATTGGGCGAGTCATCCATTTTTGCCGCTAGCGCCATACCAACGCATATTGGCAGCCCATGTCCGAGTGCCCCCGTATTCATCTCAACCCCCGGAATGTGGCGCGTTGGATGCCCGACGTAGTGCGACTGGTAATGACAAACCGTTTCAAGATCTCCAGCCGGGAAAAACCCTCGATCGGAGAGCACAACATAAAGCGCCTCAACACAGTGCCCCTTGCTTTGCACGTAGCGGTCGCGGTCAGGATCAGAAAACGTCTCAGGCGAGACCTTCATGACTCGATTGTAGAGTACGTTTAGAATATCCATGCACGACAAGCCCCCGCCCGTATGCCCCGCACCAGCGGACACGATGACCTGGAGCAAGTGCTTGCGTAATTGGATCGCTTTTAATTCGAGCTCAGCGTCCTTCATGATGCTGTATTCTCATGATGGTACACGTCCCAACCGAGATAGCCCCCGAAAGCCTCTTCAAGAATTTTGGCGGAGTGTGAGGGGTTCATCACAACGTGATGCTCAAAGCCTTTCGAGCAGACGTGACGGAGCAAGTTCTGTAGCTTTGGCACTTGCGCCACCGCACGGTTACCAAAGGTCTTTAACTCATCGTTCGTCAGTAGCCCCTCTCCTACGTAGGCCCGAATGACTCCTTCGTTGTCGTCCGTTGTGAGTCGCCCGTAGGTCAACGGTCCCGCAGGGGTTCGTCCGTCGAGCGCGCCATAGGTGTTTTCAACTCCAAGAATGCTCCCAAGGATCGGCGCATTGGAAATCTTGATGTCCGGCAAGAAGGTCTTTGCCCAATTGCCGCAGTGGAACAGGACACACTTATCCTCGTCAGAACCATAGTTATTGTTCCAATCGACCAAGGCACTCGGCGCGCTCGATGCGAGTTGCATGGCATACATCGTGAGAACGCCCGTCACATCCACTTCGCAGGCACTCGGCATGAAGTTCTCGCTCATCATGCTCATCAAAGTGCAGACGTTGCAGCCGAAATTTTCTTGCACGGAAGTCCAACACTGGATCGCAGTCGCATCGATCGCATTGGCCCCCATCCAGTCATCTAGAATAACGCCAAGCTTTGCCATCTGCACCAACTTCTCCTCCGGAACACCCGGTGCAGGCGCATAACCTTTGATGTCGCTGAGTTTCGAGACAACCCCAATGTGAGCCGCATCCAGTTTCTCTGCCTTCCCCAAAAACTCTGAAAGATCAACCGTCGTCACGTTAATCCCATGGCGTTCCAAGATCTTCTCACTATATCGCACCGTATTGAATGCTCCGGGTCGAGCGCCCACGGCACCGAGCCTCAAATCACGGAGGCCACCTACAACGCGACAAACTCCGAGGAATTGTTGCAGGTCGGCGAGAAATGACTCATCGTCCGGTCGCACCACATGCTTACGCGTCAACGAAAACTTGATGCCTGCCTGGGCGAGATTATTGCAAACCGAGATCTTACCACAGAACCCATCACGACGTCGTGCCGGGCTGAGTTGATCCAAATCATCAGGATAAGCCTGAATCAAGACCGGCAAATTCAGTTTCGCCATTTTCAGCACATCGGCGATGCCTTTTTCATCCCCAAAATTGGGTAAGACGACGAGAACGCCGTCGATCTCATCGCGATGTTTCGCAAACAAATCGGCGCACTTCCTTGCCTCCGCGTGCGTTTCAACACCACCGAGTTTGGAATCGGCCTCATCCAACTGGATCGCCTTGATACCGAGTCTGGAAAACAAGGCGGCAATGTCGGCTCGCGCCTCGGTCACTAGTTGATCCGGAAAGAAATCACGATTGCCATAAATCACCCCCAATGTCGGAGAGACGGACCGTTTAGATGAAGCCCCTGTCAGCATGCTCTTAAATAGAAAATCGATTGATGCTGTGAGGCTACGACGAATCGAGACTTAGTTCCTCCTTGTTCCAAGTTAAAAACTTCCTGTATCCTAAGTTAGTGCAGCATTTCGATCATAGCCGCCCCGATTTTACTCCGTACGGGTTCACCTGCGAACTTTGGAAGGCGGCACCGATGAATCGCCCAGATCGGCACAATGAAATCGAACTGAATCTCCTAAAAAATGGTTCTCTCACGTACCTCCTCGGAGGTGAGCGGGTGACCGTCCCGCAAGGCAACCTGGGAGCCTTTTGGGCAGCGATTCCACACCAAATTATCGCCTACGATGGCAGTCCTGAATACTACGTCGTCACCTTGCCACTCGCCTGGTTCTTGCAGTGTCGATTACCTGCCGAACTAGTCGACCGACTCCTCCATGGACAGTTTCTCTGTGAGCCCAGTGCCGAGAGATTTGAGCTGGATTGGGTGTTGCTAAGCACCTGGGAAAGCGATCTCCGGCACTCTCCTAAAGAACCAGGAACCGCAACCTTACTGGAGCTACACGCACGGCTGCGACGCCTCGCCGATGCCCTCCCGGTAGCCAAGCCACGCCAAGAGAGGGATCGATCAATCGGCTTACTGGGTGAAGGTGGCATGAGCAAAGTGGAACAACTTGCAGCCTACATTGCCCAGCACTATCAGGAACCTCTGCTCATTCAGGATGTCGCCAGAGAAATTGGACTTCACCCCAACTACGCCATGAACCTGTTCAAGAAAACCTTCAAGACGACCATCAACGACTACGTCACCCAACACCGGCTGTCTCATGCCCAACGCTTGCTCGCAACGACGGACGACAAGATTGTGGATATCG
Source organism: uncultured Verrucomicrobiota bacterium (assembly GCA_913061285.1). Lineage (GTDB taxonomy): Bacteria > Verrucomicrobiota > Verrucomicrobiia > Limisphaerales > AAA164-E04 > UBA2970. The sequence continues at coordinate 7,485 of CAJXVR010000207.1, forward strand.
CGCTCGATGCTGGCTACCCCACGTTGAGTCGATTTTATGAGGCCTTCAAGAGGTCCTGCAGATGCTCCCCCAGTAGCTATCGCAGAGAACATCGCATCGCAGACTGATTCGATTCGATTCGCTACTCTCTCGTCGGCGAATGTATCTTGGCGGAAGATCGTTCCTGCAACCAAGCGACATCCTGATTGTTCGGAGACGAGACGCCCCAAGGGATGCTAGATCCCTTTTTCAATTGAGGCTTCGTACGGGGATCCTGCCACTTATGGATCTCAGAATGCCCATCCGCAAAAGCCAATCCACCCGAGCCGTTGTGATAAGACGCAGGATAGTCACCAATTCCATAGGATCCCGGGTTAATTGGGTCATACCCAGTCATATTCGTATAGAAAAATCCATCATTGATCGTATCCTCTCGTTCATCGATGAACACCCAAGTCCGAGAAGGTCCAGGACGATTCAGAGATGAATACTTTCGATAATCGTAGTAACCGCCCGTCTTAGCCCCTGGATTCTCTCGCCCCAAATAACCGTTCATCGAAACACTCCGAATGCGCGGCAAAACCGATCCGCCAAATCGAACCACGGACTTGTCCCCAGGACAGCGAAACACCTTCACACTACCGCCAACATAGGGTCCCAACTGCGCGTGGGTCAAAGTGAACTGATTGGTGTTGTCTGAAGAACTAGTGAAGTCCAACCAGCCCACCACCCATGATCGATTCGTCTCGGTAATTGGGACTCGCCCCCCCAAATTCCCCGGCAACCAATCGTCGTTGTCATCGGGAAACATCATCCATCCTAGGCCTAATTGTTTAGAGTTATTCATGCAAGTTATCGCCTGCGCCTTCTGCTTCGCTTTTCCAAGTGCGGGCAATAGCATGCCAGCCAGAATCGCGATAATCGCGATGACAACCAGTAGCTCTATCAACGTGAATGCCCTCACTTTGTTCCCTCCTACATGAATGGTAGATTCTGAAAATGATCTCATTTGCTAAGCCAATTTTGAGAGTTCGATATTGAGTCGACCAATGGATCCAATGCCAACTTTGCTTGTCAAAAGGGACACCATTGATTAAATCCACATTACTCTAGAATTTAAATTGGTTCTCCCAAAACAGTCGAGTAAACTGACTGGATCCTAAGGCTCGTGAAGAAATTCGATCATTCTCGTTGCGATTTTGCTCCCTACGGATTCACCTGTGAACAGTGGGTTCCTTCCGTGATGAAGCGACCTGATCGACACAACGAAATCGAAGTCAATCTGATCCCAGAGGGATCGATCACTTATATAATCGGAGGCTCCAAAGTAAAGGTGCCTTCGATGCGTCTAATTTTGTTTTGGGCAGCAATCCCCCACCAAATTATTGCCCATAGTGCCAACACTCCGTACTTTGTCATTACCATCCCCTTAGTCTGGTTTCTTCAATGGCAATTGCCCGACTCCGTTCGAGAGCCCGTGCTTCACGGACAAATCGTGCAAGAGAACATCCAGAGATCATGGGATTTAGAATCTGAAAACGCTGCCCAATGGTGCCGGGATCTGGAAACACGTTCACAGGAAAGACACGAAATCTCCCTCCTTGAAATCGAGGCTCGTATTCGGCGAACCGCACTCACAGCCAGGAAACGGTTCAACAGGAAGAACGATCGCAGTAATAAACAAAACTGTCCTGTCCTCGGCACGGGAACCATTAGTAAGGCAGAGGCGATGGCGTGCTACATCGCCCAAAACTACAAACACAAATTAACCGCAACCGAGATCAGCGCCTCAGTACATCTCCACCCAAACTACGCCATGGCACTGTTCAAGAAAACGTTCAATATCACCGTCAACGAATACCTAACGCAACATCGCCTCTCCCACGCCCAACGCCTGCTAGCAACCTCCAACGACAAGATCCTCACGATTGCCTTTGATTCCGGATTTGGAACCCTTAGCCGCTTCAACGAAGCCTTCAAGAGCGCGTTCAACTGCACCCCCAAACACTACCGAAAAACACACCGAATCCACTCCTAGTTGGATCCTCGAGGCTGAAACGAAAAAAGGATCACAGGAGCCTACCGACCTCAGAAGCCCGCAGGTTCAAACCCTATCCCTTTCTCGACGACGTATTTCCGGCATCAAATCAACTCCAAGCCAAGATGGCAGCCATGCATCTGAAGTCGCGAGGGCAAGTGTTCCAGTCTTTGGGTCTTCGTCCCTAAGAATGCCCTTGAGTTGCTAATACAACCTCAATCTACGGTGAGCAAACGACGCAAGAAAGAACCCATAAAGCTTTTGTCTGCAAACCCTTAGGGATAGCAGCAAGAACAGATGATATTAGGATTCCGTATGTTTATTATCTAAAACAGGTTGAATCATAGCTTACGTCTGATAATCATCCCTACCATTCACCATGAGGTCACGACTACAGCTCGTTGTGCCGTCGGCGCATTTCGATCACCGGAAACGCTCTCAAAGTCTTCCTATCCTAGCCTCACTAATCCATTTCGTACCCAAGAGGGACTCAAAACACGCCAGGCAAGCGCCACCCCCTAGTCAATCGACCTCTAGCTCAAACTAGAGGGTTCAGAACCCAAAGAACTCGGACTATGTAACTACGGACCCTCCACTCTCAGAAAACTAGAAACGCCAAACAAAAAAGATGAAAAAAAGAAACATATGTCGTGGCCTCCGATGGGCAGGAGCCCTTTCAGTGGCTTTTGCAATGGGGATGAACGCCCAAGTTGCGTTCACTCCACCGGATGGCGGGTGGAATTATATCTACGAAGGTAGTGAGGCAAGCTACGCTCCCGAAGGAGAGGGCCATGCCTCCCTTGACGGAACATGGAGCCACGACAACGGGTCGGATCAGTGGGATGGTTCGGCTATCGGTGGAGCGTTTGGCGATGGCAATCGACCGGGTGGAGCAATGATCATTTCTGAGGGAGAGACAACTTACTTGAGAATTCAAGATACCGGTGACCCACGCGATTTCGGATTCTCCGATCCCGGTTCTAATCGCAAGGTTTACCTTGGCCACAATCTCCTTGAGGATGGAGCCTCTGAAACCCAACTCGACGAGGGCGTGACGCTCGTCTTTAGGGCCCGAGTGCCAAGTGATGGGCCACTTGATGCGCTCCATCCCGATGGACAAGCCGATTCAGGAACCCGGGCCTATCCGGAAGGTGGCGATGGATATGTGACCTCCGATGGAGGTAAAGGGAACTTCGTCATCAAACAAGCTGCTGGCGGTGCGATCGCTTTTTCTCTAACCACGTCCACTGATACGCCAGGGGGCGACCCCAACAATGGCGTGACTAATTTCTCCGGTCTGAGCATGAACGAGTTTGCAGGGAATGCCATCACGGGAGATGTCAACTTCGGGCAAGGTGACGGGGCCAATGTAGTCGCCTTTGATCCAACAGAATGGCATGAGTTCTGGATCACAATTCAGAAAGATGACGCCGGCGTGGGCACTCATTTGGCATCGATCTACATCGACGGCAATACGACCCCTCAGGTGTTCAAAATGACCGCTGGCCCTGGGAGTGATTTTGACGGAACTTATATCGCTATGGGGGCGACCGCAACACCTCAAAATGCTGCCCTTGATATTGATTTCTTTGGAGTCAAATTCGGCGCGGCACCACCCGTGCCTAAATCGTTTAAGACACCTGATGGTGGATGGAACTATGCCTACGAAGGTTCAGAGGCGAGCTATGCGCCAGAGGGGGAAGCCTTCGCCTCTCTCGACGGTACATGGAGCCATGACAACGGTTCGGATCAGTGGGACGGATCTGGTTTGGGTGGCGCATTTGCAGACGGAAACCGACCAGGTGGTGCTGAGATTATTGTTGAGGGAACAACAGATTATCTCCGCATCCAAGACACAGGCGACCCCCGCGACTACGGATTCTCCGATCCAGGATCGAATCGAAAAATTTACCTCGGTCATAGTCTAACGGAGGAAGGAGCCAGTGAGACGGTCATTGATGACGGTGTGACCTTAAGCTTCCGAGCGAGAGTCCCAACCGGAGGCGGATTGGATGTGCTTCATCCCGATGGCCAACAGGCAAATGGGACACAATCGTATCCCGAAAACGGTGACGGCTATGTGACTTCCGACGGAGGAAAAGGAAATTTTGTGATTAAACAGAGTGCCGGTGGGGCGATCGCCTTCTCTCTCACAACCTCAACCGATACTCCTGGCGGAGATCCTACCAGTGGAGTGACGAACTTCTCCGGGCTAAGCATGAACGAATTCGCCGGGAACGCGATTAGTGGAGACGTGAACTTCGGTCAAGGCGACGGGGCAAACGTGATTCCGTTTGATCCGACACAATGGCACGAGTTCTGGATTACCATTGAGAAAGACGAAGCAGAAGTAGGGACACATATCGCTTCGATCTACATTGATGGAAATACGACACCTCAGGTATTCAAGATGACCGCCGGACCTGGGAGTGATTTTGATGGAAGTTACATTGCGATGGGCGCAACGGCGACTCCGCAGAACGCTGCCTTGGACGTCGATTTCTATCGAATTAAGTTTGGAGCTGTCCCTCCTGAAGGGGCCTCAGCCAGTCCTCCTCCAAATTTCTCAGATGTGTCACCTGCAATCGGAGCTGGATTCGTTGACCCAGACGCTGGCGTCACCTTTACGGCGACCTCTGAAGGATCCATTCCTCGCGAGAATATTCAGGTCATTCTCAACGGGCAAGATCTGAGCGCGAATCTTGAGATCACTGGAAATGAGCAATCATGGAGCGTGAAGTTGACCGGACTTCAAGCGAATTCCATCTACGACGGAACCTTAGTCATCACTGATTCCAATGGGATTCCAATCACGGGGATATTGTCCTTTAATACCTTCTCAACTGACAATCTGACCTTTGAGGCAGAGAACTTCAACTTTGACAACGGTGGCTTTATTGACAACGCCACCATCCAAGGTGGAAATTCCTATTTTGATAAGGGAGGAAGCACCGATAGTGAAGGCGTCGATTTTCATGAGCTATCAGATGAGTTTGATTTTGATGGCAATCCCGATGCGTGGCGCTTTCCCTTGGCTGGAAATATGCCAAATACGGTCACTAATGACAACGAAGCAGGACGCGATGCCTATACGGATTTTCCGGACCTTGATTTCAGTGTCAATGGAACGCAGGTAGACGAGTGGTTAAACTTTACTCGAACCTTTAGCGTTGGAGATGCGAACGTGTATTTACGATCAACGGATGGCGGCTCGTACGCGGTACACTTGGATCGGGTTACCAGCAATGCTGGGGCGGCCGATCAAACGACTGAGTCCCTTGGTTGGTTCCGTTCAGACGGTGCCAGAGGAGGAAACTACGAATGGCTGGTATTGAGCGATAGTGCCGGTAGTATCGCCTCGATCAATCTCTCGGGTGAAGTCACCCTTCGCGCAACAATCGTCGAAGGAAGTCCAGATCTCAATTTCTTCATGGTCACACCTGCGGTTGAAGTAATTGCTCCAGAACCAGAACCGGAACCGGTGACACCTTCCGTCAGCATCAGCCGAAACGACGACGGAACAGTGACGGTCGAGTTTGTGGGGATTCTACAAGCAGCCAACAATGTCGAGGGTCCCTACGTGGATGTAGCGACCGAAAGCCCATTAACTCTCGCGCCGGACGAAGCCATGCAGTTCGCACGAGCTCGCCAGCCATGATGTTCTAAAACAAGGTCATGAAAAGAGGCGCGTCTAACGCGCCTCTTTTTTTAAATTTCAAGAAGAATGGAACGAGACGCAGCACTACTTTCATCATCTCAATCACCCGAGGAGGCGCTTATAATGCATCCAGAAGCCAATAGCACCAATGTTTGAGCACAGCCAAACTTTGAATTCCGGCCGATCACCCTGCGAACGTTTCAGCAGCCCAGAACAATCCCAGAAACGACCCCGCAGGCGTCATATATTAACACTTAGTCGTCTCCTCCCCCCCCCTCGACGGCGACAGAGCATGACTCTCCGTCAAAAAGATTTGATGGCCCCAACACAGCGCGAGCTGAGGCCATCATAGGATGAACTAATCCATCCATTCCCATATGAGAAGCAAATGGATCTTCTTGGAATTGGAACGATTAGAACGGCCAGGCAACAACCGGTGCCAATCAATCCCTTCCAGATCCTTCGCGATCGAGTTCGTGCAGCTCTCCCAATCTGGCTGCGTTAGAATAAACTCGAATCGCTAGAAACGCAGGAGCACGCAGCAAGACTATGAACTACAGGTTCCTACGTGGGTTCATTCTAGCGAACTCATTGAGAGACTACCAAGACGGCGAAATATCATCCTCCTCTAAAGTCAAAAACCCTGACTGCATCCTAAGGTGCCCTCATGGTCACACCCATCGTGCTTCCATTTGGGGCGGGGTTCGAACCATCCTACAACGCGATGCCATGATCATTCGCGTGAAAGCAGACAACGGCCTTGAAGGGTTCGCAATCGGTCCGGCTCATGAAGAAGGCGCGCGGCGAATCATAGATCGCATTTCCGAATACCTGATCGGAAAGGATCCTCTTTCGTGGGAGCATTTCGCGTTTCCTGCTGAATCTTCGAGTGATCAAAAACCTTTTCATGCCATCGAAGTAGCAATCCCCGACTTGACCGGACGATACGAGGAATGTTCGGTTTCTTAACTCATTGGAGGCCGAGTCAGGGACGAAATCAAGCTCTATGGCAGGGCTGGAATGTACATGGACCCTGAGGGATTCGCACAGGAAGCTGCTGCCATTCAAGCGATGGGATTCCCAGCGTACAAAATGTGCCTGGCGAAGAGGCCAGAGCGCGATCTAGAGATCGTCGAACTCATCAGAGCTGCAACGGGATCGGAGTTTGGGCTCATGGTTGATGCCCAACAGCATGGAATTCGATCTGCCTTCCATAGTTGGGGGAATAATCTGGAAGTGTTAGCAGCCACCGATCTAGGAATCTGTTGGCCTGAATCAACCGTCGAATGGTTAGAATACCTCTGCTATTCCAACAACGGAAAAACAGGAATGTATCCGTTCCCTATCGCGCAAGAGACCTTACAGGACTCACTCCAAATTCAAGACGGGAATCTCACCGTCCCCCAAGGTCCGGGACAAGGAATCGATATCAACCTCGACATCGTGAAAAAGTATCTCTTTGAACCAGGCCCGTGGTCATTCTTCAAGCTGGAGGATCCACCAAGCGAAGTCGCAGTTCCCGGAGATCACAGTCTCCAGTGGGTCGATTCGAAGGTAAGCAAGTAGCCAACCCATCTTTTCATCGCGGGGGAATCGAGCGATGGTTGGTAGATGGGA